>CAVFWS010000108.1:0-6045 GCA_963626295.1 Clostridium sp. CAG:138 | reverse complement strand
GGTTTTGCTATACTACGCGCACATCCCTATGGGATGGTAGTGTCCTGTAGTTGTGTTAACCTTGACAGTTTCGAGTGCGCCATTCTCGCATAGTCATTCCCGTCAATTTGCGGAAGACGACCTTGAGGTTGTTCGGGTTCTCGAACCCACAGGCGCGAGAAATCGTGTTGATCTTCTGCCGTGAACCCAATAGCCTTCTTTTGACGTGGGCAATGCGTGCGAGAAGGATGGCCTGATGGATGGATTTATGCTCGAATTCCTTGAATCGCAGGTAGGCGAGCCTACGTGACACGCCGAAATGGCTGATGACCTCACCAACTGTGATGGCACGATGAGCGTTCGAATGGATGAATTCATGCATGCGCCGAGCGAGGACAAGTCCCGGTGCGAGGATACGCGTTGATTCCCGTTCGACAATTGTTGGTGCTGTCTGGCTGAAAACTGTCTTGCGTTCAGATGTTTTCCGGGCATTTCGCAACATGGCGACGAGTTGCTGTGCGGCGGTATGCCCTTCGCTCATGTTGTCCGTAGTCACGCTGGTAAGCCTCGGCCTTGTCTGTTGGCAGATGATTTCGTCATCATCAATGCCGATGACCCGTATCTCATCCGGGACTGCAATGCCGTTTCGTGCACAGGCATCGAGCACTTCAGCCGCGCGTCGATCATAGCCGACGAGAATCGCGGCAGGTTTTGGGAGGGACTTTAGCCATGCTCCGAGTTGAAGGGCATCTGATTTTCCTTCCGGCAAGTTTGTCGTATAGCTGATGCCTTTAAGATGGGCTTGCTCCAATGCTTCATAAAACCCCTGTTCTCGTTGCCGTGAAAGATAACGGCAGAAGTCTTCCCGAAAATGGACGTATCCATATGTCGCGAACCGTCCACACCCGATGAGATAGTGGGTCGCGGTTGCGGCCAACTTGAATTCATCGACCGTGACTATCCTGATGTTTCTCGTTCGATGCGGTAGGCAGTTTTTTCGCGTACCTATTACGACAATCGGGAAATCGGAACGCTCGAATAGCTCGGCGAGATGCGAGTCTTCTATTTCGCTTGTGACGAGGCCATCGACACGGTTTGACAGAATCGCATCCTCCAATGATTTCTTCCCGTAATCGGACATCTCGCAGATGTGTAGGCGGAAGTCGGCTCGCCCATCTACTGCGGAAAGAAAACCCTGTAGGAACCTGCGCCCAGAGCATTTGGCGGCATTTACGAGGATGTGGATATCCTTTTGCAACTTTCTCATATGCGCCGATTATATCACAGTTGATAAAAATAAGGTTTTTTTTTTGCACAAAACAGATTGTATATATTTGTCTTTTCATTCGCTGTATGATACTTTTGCAACCACTTTTGGGCAGACCATGGCAAAGAAAATTATGCAAGAGAAGTCAATTGTTCTATTGTGGTGCATCTTCATTGGCGGATTTGTGTCTGCCGCCGAGCCTTTTTCGATTAGGGGAACGGATATTGAGCTCAGTTTCAAAGGCGGCAATTGCGAATCGTTGAAGGAGACTGCGAGCGGACGGGAACTGTTGCGCGAGGCTTGCCCGTGGGCTTCATACGTCACGTCGGACGGGAAGGCCGTCCAATCAAGTGACATCTCGCGTGGTGCGGATGGTACGCTTGTCATTACCTTCAAGGACGGAGTGCGTCTTGTAGAGAGGTTCAAGGATGCCAAGTTTGGCTTGGAATTTTCGGTGGAGGAGTTCACGGCGTCAGATTGCCAGTCTGTGACGCTCGCCTGTTTGCGTCCCGCATGCCGCTCCTACATTGGCGGAATGGCGAACGCCTCTTCTGATGACGATAGTGCGGTTGCGCTGCGTGCGTTTGACTATGAAGGTGAGATGAAGGCTTCAAGGGACGGCCTTACCGTAAGCGTAGCCGGCAGATTTCAGGCCAAAGGGAAGCGATTTGCCCTACTTGCGGGATCTCGCCATGGCTTTGTCGAAAAGCTCCGTGACGCAGTAAAGGCTTCTGGACTCGTCTATTCGGAGGCCGGCGGGCCATGGTCGCTCGGTTCGCCGCAGACGCGACAGTCCTACATGTTTGCGAACATGTTCAGCAAGTCCGTTGACGCGTGGATAGATGCTGCCGTGAGAGCCGGTGTCTCCATTATCCATCTGCATTCGTGGCATGATACGCTTGGCCATTACGAAGTCAATCCGAGAAAGTACCCCGGCGGCATATCGGATATGAAGTCTGTCGCAGACAAGATACGTGCGGCGGGGCTGAACGTTTCCATGCATACGCTTACGGCCTGCATAGACTTCCGCGATTCTTGGGTCACGCCAGTGGCACACTCAAACCTTATTGCGACATATACCTATACATTGGCGAACCCGCTTACGAAAGATTCCACAGAGGTGGTTGTCAATGAGTTGCCTGGCCCGAAGCATGACGTGGTAATGACATATTCGTCCAATGGGAACGCCATTGAGATAGAAGGCGAGATTGTGACATATACGGGAATCCGGCGCGAGAAGCCGTATGCCTTTACGGGCATAACCCGTGGCGCCATCAATACTAAGGTGAAGGACCATGCGGCGGGTACGCGGGCCAAATATCTTCAGCAGCGGTACTTTTCATTCTATCCCGAAGTCGATTCTCCGCTTGCCGATGAACTTGCCGACAGGCTTGCCTATGTGTATAACACAATAGGGGCCGACATGGTCTATTTTGACGGTTCCGAGGGCATGCGGGATCCGTATGCGATTGCAAAGATGGGCGCCAAGATCGCGGCACGCCTTGACAGGCGACGAAATCCGCCGCGCATTGAGATGAGCTGTTCGCCGCCGCATTTCTATCCGTTCCGCTCTACGATCGGTGCGTTGGACAATGTGACTTTCGGGGCAAAGCCGTTTGAGGCATATCACATCCGTGCCAATAGGGCGTCCGGGCAGAAGTCAAACTTCATCGAGACGCAGATGGGCTGGTGGCAGCCGCAGATGCCGAAGAAGACCTCGCGTTGCCGCTTCCCGGACGAGACCGAGTATTTTGCCGCGAAGAACGCCGGTGTGGATTCCGCGATGTCCTTGCAGGGACTCAACGCCAACAGCGGTTTCCTGCCCGCCCTTCAGGAGAAGGCGCTCACGAAGATCGGCTGGTATGAGCGGTTCCGCCTGACCCGAGCCTTTTCGGACGCTGTGATTAGGGAGCTTGCTGACGAGACGAAAGAAGGCATACTTGAGCAGGGGGCGAAAGGCGAGTGGCTATACACCCCAATAGAGACTTTCATGCATCGGGTTCGTGGCGATGGCGTAGGCAACAGGTGGAAGTTCGACGTGGCATCGCCCGGTACGGCAGGTGTTCGCGTAGAGGCATTGAGCAATCTCTCAAGCTACGAGAGCCCTGCGGCACGTAGCGTGTTTAATTCCACCTCACTGACGAAGTTCAAGCCGATCTCGGCCAAAGGCGTCAAGCTTGCCGCCGTATCGGCGGATGATCCAGAGCGCGGTCGCGTGACGCGGTTGACAGCGGTAAATGATTCGGGACGGCGCCGTGGCGCATGGGCGAGGCTTGAACGGACATTTGATGGGCCTGAGTACCTGAATCTAGATGGAGCGGAGGGAATAGGCCTTTGGGTCAAGGGTGACGGCTCCGGCGCGATCCTTGATGTTCAGCTCCAGAATCCCCGCGAACATGCGGCAGCCCGGTCGGATCATCTCGTCAAGATTGACTTCAAGGGATGGAAGTACGTTGAACTGCCTTTCCGCGAACGCGACGTTGACGCCTATTTGAAGTACGAATGGCCATTCGTTATCGGCAACCCGGAATACATGAATCTGCTCCGTCCAAAATTCGTGGCCGTGGTACGCATCTTTCTCAATGAAATACCTGTCGCCGGCGTAGAAGGTGTGCTTGACGCCAATTCGGAGAACATCGGCTCCCGTCCGCCGAGCTTGGACGTGTCGATCTCAGACATCAAGGCGCTTGCGCTTCGTGAGACGTCATGCGAAGACATATCGCTGAAGGTCAATGGGAAGAAGATACCTGTGCCATTCGAGTTTATGGTGGGTGACTATGCGGAACTGAAGGATGGGGTTTGGAACCTATACGACGAAAAGGGGGACTTCAAGAAGCGTGCGAACGGATCGTCCATAGAACTCAAGGCAGGCGTAAACGACTGCTCGTATGTTGCGCGGGCGTCGGATCGGGCGGCGGCGCGGGCCGAAGTTACGTTCTTCGTTCGGGGCAACCCTCGTCCGGCACTGAAGCCGCTGACGGATGAGATGAGGGGATCCCTATCCTGGGAGGCAGAGATGCCCGTGGAATGGTCTCCGTCTAAAGGGGCCGATACCTTGCCGCCTGTGAAGATGCGTCCGGGCGAGGATGCAAGGCTTGAGGTCACGCTTCGCGGTCCTGTGAAAGATCCGGTGCTCAAGGTGAAGCGGTTCTTTGGTTGGCATGAATGGAAATTGGAGTCGGTAGAGGCGGGACGCGTGAAGAAGTTCACGGATGGCCCTACAGTCGATGGTGTCCGTGCGCTTCGCCTTGAATCCTCCGATCCGGAGAATGCCAATGCGCTTGTGGAGATCGTCAAACGATACGTTTACTGATTTGCATGAATACAGAAAGAAAGGAAGTTCGAAAATGGATCAGAATCGCAGGGATTTTCTCAAGGGAACGGCTTGGCTTGGCGTTGCCGCCGCAGCTGCCGGCTGCATGGGTACGCGCATGAGCCATGGCGGTGGCGGAACCATGAGCCAATTCCGCACCAAGCCGATGGACAGGATCCGGGTTGGCGTTGTAGGTCTTGGAGATCGCGGAAAGCCAGCCGTTCATCGCATAGCCTTGATCCCCGGATGCATGGTAACGGCCTTGTGCGATCTTGACCAGGGTCGCGTGTCGGATTGCCAGAAATGGCTTCAAGAACATGGGCGACCGAAGGCCAGCGAATACGTGGGGCCGGAGGCATACAAGCGGATGTGCGATTCCGATGACGTTGATGTCGTGTACAATGTGACGCCGATCGATTGGCACAGGCCGATCAGTTGCTATGCCATGAAGGCGGGAAAGCATACCCTGCTGGAGGTGTGCGGCTGCTCTACGGTCGAAGAATGCTGGGAGTTCGTGGAGACTTGCGAGGCGACTCGCCGCCACTGCATGATGCTCGAAAACTGTTGCTACGGCGAATATGAACTTCTGCAGATGAATCTTGTCAGGCAGGGTTTTCTTGGCGATATCGTCCATGCCGAAGCGGGATATATCCATGATTGCCGGGCGTACAAGTTCAAACAGGCTTCCGAGCATAATGCCTGGCGTTTGCGGCGGGCGCTTGAACACAGGGGAAACCAGTACCCGACGCACGGGCTTGGCCCAATCGCCCTTGCCATGAACATCAATCGTGGAGATCGTTTCGATTACCTTACGGCCATGGAGTCGCGACCTGCCGCATTGGGCGAATTCACGAAGGCAAAATTCCCGGCGGATGCATGGCAGAACAAGCTGAAATACTCTGCCGGCGACATGAGCATCACGAACATCAAGACCGTAAATGGAGCCACGATCACATTGCAGTATGACGTGGTGTCTCCCCGCCCGTACAGCCGCATCAACCTGCTGAGCGGCACCAAGGGCATCTCGATGAGTTATCCGCGCTTCAACATCGCGTTTGAAAAGCAGGTTGGGGATAATGGCGCCCATCGCTATTTTGACGACGCGAAGGCCGCAGAGATCCGTGAGCTCCATAAGCATCCGTTGTGGAAGGTGGCTGGAACTGTCGCGGCAAAACTTGGCGGACATGGAGGAATGGATTTCATCATGGACTTGCGTTGGGCGTATTGTCTGCAGAACGGGTTGCCACTTGATATGGATGTCTACGATCTTGCGGCTTGGTCATCGATCTTCCAGCTGTCTGAGAAATCCGTAAACGACAGATCAAGGGTGATCGACATTCCAGATTTCACGCGCGGTGGATGGAAGACGGCGAGAGCTGTCGATATTGGGGGAGTGGATCTGAAGAAAATGGGCCTTGACGGCGCAAATATCGAAAAGGATTCTTCTCAGTTGAACGTCTAAAACGGATAGGAGGTCGCCATGGTC
>CAVFWS010000107.1:0-6171 GCA_963626295.1 Clostridium sp. CAG:138 | reverse complement strand
CGCGATGTCGATGAACTGCACGAGCGCGGCGATGACGAGGATGAACGCGAGCGTATGGATGTATCCAAGCCCATATGGCCGCAAAAGCCAATGGTCAAGACACCACGTCACGGCGGCGGCAATCGTCATCACAAACACCACCGCGCCGGACATCCCCACCGCCGTCTCCGTCTTTTTTGAAACGCCAAGGAATGGGCAGCACCCAAGAAACCGGCTCAGGACGAAGTTGTTCACGAGCACGGCGCCAACGACTATGACTAAATATCGCATACGGGTCGGATTATATCACATTGTGCGAAAATGTAGGCGACCGAAACGTCGTCACGCCACCGCGACCTTGACGACCACCTTCCGTATCCTCTCCGGCCCACCGGCGGCACGTCCGCACGGCGCATGTGCGCCAAGCGGCGGGAAGAATATCGCAAAGTCGCCCGGTTCAAGCGTCACGGACTCGAACTTCCCGTCATACAGCACGTAGTCGCCCTCCTCGTCGAACGGCAAGGCCAGCGACGCTTCGTCCATCCTCGCCAGACCTATCGATTCCGCGCCGGTGACCGGGGCCTGGATGTCTATGTAGCGCCGATGCGCCTCAAGACGGCATGATTCCGCAGGCTTGAGGTCGACCTCCATGAGGTTGGCCCAGCACCTGTCCCCGTCGATTTCATGCTTCCCCGGCGGCAACCCTGCCAGGTCACTGCGATTCAAGAACGCAAACGCCTTTGCAAAGAGCGGATTGAGCGAACAGTACCTTTCGCTCTCCGCAAGCTTTCCGACTATGTGAATTTTCTCATCCATTTGAACCTCCTTTAAAAGAGCGGCACTCGGCAATGGCATCGGCAAGCCCGACAAGGTCTTCTTCCGATGAAGCCGCCGATATCGACACGCGAAGCCGCGCAGCGCCTTTCGCCACAGTGGGATACCTTATGGCCGGCACAAGGAACCCCCGTTCCCTGAGTTGGGCGGCCATGTCCATCGCCTTCTTCTCGTCACCCACAATGACGGGGACTATGGAACTTTGCGTATCGGTCTCCACGCCCCGCTCGCGCAAAAGCCTCACGAACCGGCGAGCCTTCCCCCTAACGGACTGCGCAAGCCCAGGATCGGCCTCAATCACGGAAAGCGCGGCGTCCGCCGCAGCGGCCGATCCGGGATTGTACGCGGTCGAGAAGATGAACGGCCTGGCCTTGTTCCGCAGATAGTCGCACAACAGACGGGACGCGCACACATACCCCCCTTCGCTTCCCAAGGCCTTGGATAGCGTCCCCATGAGTATGTCCGGATGCGAAACCCCGAAATGCTCGCACAGGCCACGTCCGGTCGTCCCCATCACCCCTGTTGAATGCGCCTCGTCGATCATCGACATCACGCCGTTTGAGCGGCATATCTCAAGGAAGCGCGGCAGGTTCATTATGTCGCCATCCATCGAGAACACGGCATCCGAGACCGCGAGCCTACGCCGCCGCGGGCCAGCCAGCGCAATCTTCGCCTCGAGATCCGACATGTCGTTGTGCCTGTACACGAATATGTCGGCCTTCGACAGGCGGCATCCATCGACTATGCTCGCATGGTTCAGCTCGTCGCTGAACACGGCATCTCCCTTCCCGACGATTGCCGAGACCGTTCCGAGATTCGCCATGTACCCTGTCGCCCAAACCAGCGCATCCTCCGTTCCCTTGAACTGCGCGAGATGCCGCTCCAAAGCATGGTGCGGCGGCAATGTGCCGGTTATGAGCCTCGATGCGCCCGACCCGGCCCCATACTTGTCTATCGCAGACTTGGCGGCATCTTTCAGGCGGGCATCTGCCGCCAGCCCAAGATAGTCGTTGTCGGCAAAGGACTTGAGGCCCGTCTGGCGCACCTGCACGGTCCGCCACAAGCCATCCTTGCGAATCTTGTCAAGTTCACGCCTGAGTCCGTCCGTCGGCCGGACGGGCGGCATCTCCTGCGCAACCGGCTTGGGCGGCACGTCGGTGACGAGTACGCAGCGTCGCTGTATGAAGTCTATCGCATCGCCGACGCCGCCGCGCGTTCCCCTGTAGAGGAATATCCGACCGCCTGCCGGATCGCCCTTTTTCTTAAGGCACGTCACCCTCACATATCCCAGCCGCCTCGACGCGACGTACCCCGTCACGTAGTCTGGATCGTCCGACATGCATATCTCGCCGACAATCCCGGGGGCGTTGGCCACCTTTGTGGCAAGGACGATCGCCTCCGAATAATGGTTCTTGCCGCTCGCGAACCCGCGAGACTCGCTTGCGGCGTCGTCCATGAACGTGGCGCGAACCCCACGCTCCGGATCCGGCTCAAGACGTTCCAGCGTATCGGCGTCAAGAAGCATCGCCCCGCGCATGCCATACGTTTCCCTGAAAAGCTCCACTATCTCGCCGATGCGTCCGATGCCGTCCTCCGCAAGGAGTTCCCGCACCCTGGACCACCCCTCCTGCGGCGTACGCACCTCGCAGGTCGTGACCGGCAATGCCTTGAGCCTAAGCGGTTCGGGCGCCGCCTCCACCTTTATGTTTATGAAATCCGGCTTGCCCTTGGAGTGTCCGAGCGCACGCGCCGCCATTGCCGATGCCAGCTGCGGGATTGACGCCTCATGCACTATGCGCTCTGCGCCGGATATGTGGTCTCCGTTGCGCGACGAGCGCATCTTGACGGAAAAGATGCCGCTGCGAATCGATTCAGGCATCCCGCCCCACCTTTCCGGATGCGGACTGGCCGGCATTGCCGTTCTCGCCAGAGCGCCCGGCGGAGAAAACGGCGGAGGCCGACATGAGGTGCGGTATCGCGCCGCACTTCGTCACCCGCACCGTGGCGGATCTCACCACGGGATTGGCAAGGCACACGTCACACACCACCCGCGCTGCCCTCTCTATCAGCTTGCACCTTGCCTCCACAAGCGCAGACCGTATGGACTCCGTAAGGGCCGCGTAGTCGACCGTCTCGGACAGGTCATCGCTTTCCGCGGCATTTTCGCAGATGTCAAGGCTCGCTTCCACGCGAAGGCTCTGGAGCCTGTTGCGCTCATCGGCACGTTCGCCGATTATGCAGTCCACGTCAATGCCGTTCAGTTCAAGGATCATCGTTGTGCCCCTTTTTTAAGGTGCGCCTTCGAGAATTCGCATCCGCAATAGGACTGCCGGTAGAGGCAAAGCTCGGCGGCGCGTTTTACCGAAAGCCTGAAGCCGTCCCTCTTCTTGAAGTCCTCGCGCAGGAAGCGTCCGTCGTCGGAGGCGGCGAATACCTTTGCGCTTGGCTTGTGCGGACTCACCGTGAGCGATGTCGTGAATGCGTCAAAGCCGTTCTTCGCCGCATATTCCGCCGTCCTGCGGAGATTGTACCTGTAGCAGCGCTCGCAACGCCTGCCGCGCTCCGGCTCATTCTCCAGCCCGTCAGCGACCTCGCGCAGCCAAGCATCGTGGTCATACCCGTCCACCACTATATCAACGCCTTCGGCGTCGGCGAGACGCCGCGCCGCGCAGAGCCTCCTGTCGAACTCATCGCGAGTGTCGATGTTCGAGTTCGAGAAGAACATCGCCACGCCGTTGCCCCCGTCCTTCAACCGGGGGACACAGGCAGATGCGCACGGCCCGCAGCAGGAATGGAGAAGAACCCTCATCGCGAAGCGCCCTCCATGGTCATCCCATCCATGCGCGCGGGCTTGCCGCGCCGTTGCGTATGTCGAGTATGCGCTGGTTGGACGATCCCCTGAAGCGGAGCGAGATGTCCTTGAGCGATTCCACGAATGGGCCGTCCACGAGCACGTCTATCAGGGAGAGCATGTCGTCCGTGAACGGTGTGCGCCAGCGCGACGGACCCAAGAGATCCTTCTCCAGTACGCACCCCGTGTAGCACCACACGTCCTTCCCCGGATTGGCCGAGCGCCAATGGCGGAGGAACGGCGCGAGTCCCGCCTGGTTGACCGGCTCGAACGGCTCCCCGCCGAGGACCGCAAGCCCGGAGATGTGCCGCGGGGCGCTCGCCTCGACGATCCTCCTCTCGACCTCATCCGTAAACGGTTCGCCGGCGGCGAAATCCCAGATGGATTCGTTGAAGCAGCCTTTGCAGCGGTGCGTGCAGCCCGAGACGAACAGCGACACGCGAACGCCCGGCCCGTTCGCGATGTCGCACGTGCGTATGGACGCATAGTTCATGGATTCGCCTTCAGCCTGTCGATTTCGGCCGAAATGGCGTCAACGACTTCCGCATTGGCAATTTCACCCTTCAGACTGTATACGACAAATACACGTCCTCCATATTTCTCCGTAAAGTCCGCGAAACTCGCCTTCATGCGTTCCGGGAGCGAAAAGCCGCCAAAATTCGCCTTGGCCGTTACGGGCTTGATCTGTATGCCGATTTGCCAACGGCCGACCTTGGCGACATAGTCGATGTCGCCGGCATGGTCGAGTTCGGGATCCGTCTCCTCAAACGCGACGTCTCCGAATCGCTTCGCCAACACATCGTTGACGACCGACTTCTCCCGGACATACCCGTCATAGGTGCGGTTGATCGTCACGTTGTAGACATAATCCACGCAATCCTGCAGGGTCAGTTGCCGAAATGCCTCCTCCCATTCGGGCATGACGATCTCCCTGATCTTGCAGTATAGGCGTTCGCCCAAGTCCCTGATGCTGTCCATCGTGACTTTGCAGCGGACTTTTGAGTCCGTATAGGCATTCTCGAAATACCAGTCCTTCCACTGCTCAAGAGATGTCGGCTGACATTCCCTGATCAGCGCCATGACGGCACCGACCTTGTTGGGTCTGGAAAGCTGGTAAAGCTGGCAGGCGTAGTTCAGGACATGTTCCTTCTTGCCGAAACCCAAAGCGCATTTCTCCATCGCTTCACTCCTTTAAATCGACCTATAGTGGCAGCGGCGGAAGAACGCGCCGTCGTCAACCCGCTCAATCCTTTCGGGGACGACGAACTCCATGTCCACCTCCTGCGAGGTCATGACCTTGCAGCCAAGCTTCCGATTGTCGTATTTGAAGTCCTTTCCCAAGGACATTCGCGCCTTGACAAACGCAAGATGTGCATCCAAACGGTCTCGGACAAGCTTCCGCATCGCGTCCGCGCCGATGCCGTCCACAAAACCCCCGATCGACGGCTCGAGTCCCTTGTCTATTTCAAAGCCGACGCTGTTTCGCCCTGAAAGCATGGCGGCGACGAGGGTCGTCCCCATCCCCATGAACGGGTCAAGGACCATGTCCCCCATTTGCGAATACATGTTCACGAGGCGAAACGGGACCTCAAGAGGGAAAGAGGCGTTGCGGTCGCGGGTCTGCGAATTCGCGATTGCCTGCCTCGCGCCCTTTATTTCCCACAGATCGGAGAACCATCTGTTTCGCTCTTCCCAGAAGAACGCGCTGCTGCGGCGTCGGGATTTCTCGTCGTCCGACTTGTATATGCGCTTGCCTCCCTTCCGGAAAACAAGTATCCATTCGTGCTCGAGCGTGACATACGCGCCGCATGGAAGCATTCCGCTGCCCATGAACTTGTTCGGGGCATTTGTCTGCTTGCGCCATATTATGTTCGGCAGATTCGCGAAGCCCATCTTCAGACAGGACGAAACGACACGCGAATGGTTGTTGTACAGCTTGAAGTCCTTGCCGATCGTGCGTGTCGCATCTCCGATGTTCACGCACATGAAGCCGCCATCCTTCAGCACGCGAAAGCACTCCTCCCAAACCTTGTCCAGCACCCCGTGCATGAGTTCAAAAGCGGACAGGGGGTCGCTTCCGAGCGCGGCGGCGATGTCTCCGTTCTGCGCGGCGAACATGCCGTCCCACATCTCGATCATCGGATACGGCGGCGAGGTCACGACGAGCTCGACGGAGGCGTCGCCCAGCTGCCGCATGTTCTGGGCGGCGTCGAAGAAGATCCGATGGGAAGTCTCCGCAATTGCGGGACGCGCCAAAGCCTCCTTGTCCGCTGTCTTGCGGGCAACAGGCGAATCCCGTCCCGGTCCGGTCAGGGCCGCCGGCCCTGCGACGGCGACGGCGGCAAGCGTCGAGCAGAAGTCTCGCCGATTCAGGTCTTCGTCGCGGTCGGTCGACGAGAAATCAAGCTCGATCTGACTTTGCATGCCGTGCCGTCCGCCGCGAAGGCCTTCCTCAGCTGACGTGGAGGACGCGCTCCTTGATCTCCTGGGTGCGGCCCTGGTTCCAG
>CAVFWS010000106.1:0-6258 GCA_963626295.1 Clostridium sp. CAG:138 | reverse complement strand
CGCCCGCGGCCAATGCGTCCGACAGGATGTCCGCGGGCTGCTTCTCTATCACCGCCATGGAAAGATGCCTCTCGAAGAAATCCCTCGCGGCGGCGAAGTACGAGTCGCGGTTCGCCCAGTCGTCGCGGTACTCCCTTACGGCGTCGGCGATCGCCTTCGCGTCGCCCGGAGGCACGAACTTGATCGCCTTGCAGTCCTTCGCCTCGGGTGGATATCCCGTGCAGAACTCGTTTATCGTGGGCCTGCAGCACGCCATGCACTCGTACACCTTGTTCCCGATCACCCGGGCGGCCTTTGCCGTCGTGCCGAACACGCCAAGCACAACGTCGTGCGAAGCGATCACCTTTGGCACCTCCACATACGGCACCTTGTCCAGGAACGCTATGTTCCCTATGCCTGCGGCCTTCGCCTCCGTCTCGGCCTTGTATGCGCCCCATCCGAGGAAATCCCACTGGATGCCTTCGCCCTGCGTCATCCTCGCGGCCTCGACTATGTGTTCCGTGCCGTGCAGGGGGAGATATGCGCCATGGTACAAAACGCGGAACGGAGGCGGCGCAGACGGCGCCTCGGCCTGCGGCCTGAACACGGATTCGTCCGTGCCGGTAAGCAGTACGCGCAGACGCTCGCGGGGCACTTCAAGGTACTTCTCGCAGAAATCGACGTGGCAGCCCGTATCCCAGCACACGAGGTCCGGCGCCGCCATCATCTTGCGTTCCTTCGCCAGGAGTCGTTTGGCGCGGGGCTCTTCGGCCTTCCATTTGAGCCGTTCGAGCACCTTCTTGTCCCACGCGGATATCATGGGATCGAACACCACGGGGATTCCCCGCCTGTGCGCCCATCGGCATGCGGCAAGCACATCGCGCTGGCGCGCAACCGGCACCCACACGAGGTCAGGACTCTCCCTGGACTGGAGGCCGCGAAGGAACGCCTCGACGTCCCCGAACCGCGGCCACACCTTCACGAAGAAGAAATCCACTTCCCAGCCGAGACGCCTGAAGAGCGAGATGTACACGCGGTTGCGCGAGTACCCCGGATCGAACCTTCCCCACCAAAGCACCCTCCTCTTCGCCATGGGCATTCTCCGGTCAGAGTGCGTCAAACGCGCCGGAAGCGAACTTCGCGCCGTCCGCATTCACCCGCGCCATCTCGGCGGCGAGGTCTACCGAAGGCGCGTCCGGCTCCGCGGAATCGCCCTTCCTCGGCTTGAGCGGCTTAGACTGGCACTCGCGGATGGAAAGCGATATGCGGTCGCGCTCCCAATCCACGGAAAGCACCTTTACCGTCACGTAGTCGCCGGGCTTTACGTAGTTCTCCGGGGACATCACCTTGTCCCAGGATATCTCGCGGACGGGCACAAGCCCCTCCATGCCGCCGATGTTCACGAACGCACCGAACGGAAGCACCTTCGTGACCTGCCCGTTCAGCGTCTGCCCCTCCTCGAGCGAATCGCGCAGCTCATCCCTGAGGGCCTGCTGCTCAAGCTCAAGTTCGGCGCGACGGCTGACAACGAGGTTGACGCCGCGATCGTCCGCGCTGTACTCCTGCACCTGGAAAAGGAGCGTCTCGCCGACATATACCGCGCCCGGCTTGCGGAATCGGTCTATCTGGCTGAACGGACAGAATGCGCGCTGACCCTTTACGGTAACCTCGTAGCCGCCCTTCACTTCCTTTTCCACCTTGCCCTCTATCGGGTCGCCCGCCTCGAACGCCGCCCTGATGGACGAATCCAGGGGATTCTTCGGCGCCTCTGCGTCAACGGCCTCCCCTTCCTGCCCGGAAGCGGCCTTAAGTGCGGCGCGACGCTTGTCCGGATCGGCCTCAACGCTCTTGAAGTCGTTGAACGAACCCGGGAACTTGAACCCCGGACGGAACGTCTTCATCTGGTCGCTGACCATGGCTCCGAAATCGAACCTGTCTTCACTCATATCGTCAACCTGTTGCCTTCCAACTTGCCTTCTCTTCCCTATTTGGCGCGAATTATACCACAAACCGTCACTTCTTCGGCTCTGGCGCCGTACCCTTGTTCTTGTTGGGCTTGGGGAACTTCGGCCTGAACGGGTTTACGGCCCCATTGTCGCCGGCCGCTGCGGTACGGGCAGTCATGTAGCCCAGGATCGCCTCCTTGCCCTCAAGCTCATCCAGGCCTATGAGCTGGGTGAACGACGCATCCGAGATGCCCTCCTTCACGAGGTAGAACTTCACTCCCCTATCGCCGTCCGGCAGCCAGAGCTTGCGGCCCCTCGGGAGCTCCCCACCCGCGGCCGCCTTGGCGGCCTCGATATCCTCTGCGTTGGGACGGAAGCGCAGCGCCGCCGACGAGACCGCCAGCACGTCTTCGGCACGGGCCGTCTCCACCGAGATGTTCGCCGTCATGCCCGGAAACAGCAGGGACTCCTTGTCGTCGTTCACCGCATCTATTATGATCGGATACGTGACCACGTTGTTCTCGGTGGTGGCGGCAAGGCGCACCTGGCGCACCTTGCCCCGGAACGTCTTCCTGTAGGCGTCGGCCGTGAACGTGACGTTCTGGCCCTCGCGTATCATGCCCACATCGGCCTCCGGCACCGTCGCCTCCACCTGAATGCGGCTCAGGTCCTCGGCGATCGTCAGCAGCGGCACGGCGTTCATCGACGAGACCACCGTCTGCCCCTCGTCCACGCTCCGCTCTATCACGGTGCCGTCCACGGGCGACACTATCGTGCAGTAGTCGAGGTTCGCCTTTGCCTGGTCCACGCTCGCGCGGCTCTGCTCGACCTGCGCCTTCGCCTGATCAAGGGCGGCAAGGGACGCGTCGCGGACCTCCAGCGCATTGTCGTAGTCGGCCACCGACGCAAGCTGCTTCTGCGACAAGGTGTGCTTCCTCGCGAGCGTCTTCTCCGCGAGCTTGAGAGCCGCCTCGCACTTCTTCACGTTCGCCTCGTTCGCATGGAGCTGCGCCAGGGCGCTCTTGTACTGCGCGGCATAGACCTGCGGATCGATCAGCGCGACCACCTGGCCGTTCGTGACAAGCGAGTTGTAGTCGACGAACAGCTTGATGATCTTGCCGTTGACCTGGGCGCCGACCTCGACCTTCTTGATCGGCTCCACCGTCCCCGTGGCCTCCACCGTCTTCACGATATCCGTCTTCGCTATCGGGGAAAGCCTGAACCTCGGCCCCTCCTTCTTCGAGAACTGCTCGCCACACCCGGCGATCGCCGCCAAAACCAATGCCGCAAGAAACTTCATCGTCACCTCCCGTATGTCAGTCGCCCTCTCGCACCGTCTCGTGGTAGTAGAGCGGTTCGCCGCCGACAAGCCGCGTTATCCGGGCCTCGGCAAGCTGTCCCTCGTAAAACGCCTTTACGCGCTGGCCAAGGGCCGTGGCGTAGTCCGCCACCGCATCCGCATAGTCTATGCGCGAGGCGTCGCCCACCCGGTACTGCTCGTCCGCGACGCGAAGGTTCTCGCGGGCCTGCCGCACGGACGTGCGCGCGGCGGCGAGGGACGCGATCGCGTCATCCCTCTCGGATACGGCGACGGCTATGTCCCGCGAGAGCGACAGCTCCGCGGACTCGACGTCCATCCTCGCGGCCCGCATGCGCACGACCGCCGCATCCACTGCGGTCGTCTTTCTCCATCCGAGGAACAGGCTTTGGGCCGCGTCGAACGCCCAGCTCCAGTTCCACGCCGGATCCGCGAAGTTGAACGAGCTCGAAAGCCTGAGCTCCGGGAACAGGTCCGAGACGGCCCAGTCGACATCGCTGATCGCCGCCCTCAGCTGGGCGCGCTTCGCCATCAGGGCGGGCGAGTTCGTACGGGCGAGCAGCAACGCCTCCGCCGCGGTGAACGTGGAGGGCTCGAACTCCTTGAGCGTCTGGCCAAGCCCATCCTCCGCCACCGCAAGCACGTCTTCGCGGGAAGCGCAATCCACCGAAAGGCCGAGCGACTTCAGGAATTCCGCCGCGGCGGTCACCGTGCCGTTCGACGCCGAAATGCGGGCCTGCACCGCCTCGGAGAGATCCAGGCGGGCGCGCAGCACGTCAAGCAGCTTCGCCTCCCCATTCGCGAAGCGGTTCGTCGCCTGCGAAAGGTGGTGCATGCACTCCCACTCGTTCGTGCGGGCCACGTCGAGCAGGGCGTCCTTCATCAGCAGCGTGAAATACGATGTGGACACATCCTCGAACACGCCGAGCCTCGTCTCTCCCAGGGTGGCCTCCGCGGCGATGAGGTCCTCCACGGCCGCCTTGAGGTCGGCGTCGTAGCGCCCAAAGTCCAGCAGCAGCACATCCAGGCTCACGGCGCCGCTGAAGCGGCCCGTGTTGCGCCACGAGAAGTGCGGACCGCCGTTTGCCGTGGATTGCCCGTACCTGGCCGACGCCGCGAGGTTCGGCATGAACGGCTTCCCGCTCTCGACCGTCCTGATCGCCATCAGCCGCTCCTCCACCGACAGCATCGCGGATATCACCTCCGGACGGTTCGTCATGGCGAAATCCACGAACTCCGGCAGCTGGTATCCCGCAAGGCTCACCTTTGGACGCGCCGACGCGGAGGGCTCTGGCGATGCCGCCGGCGACACCTCCGCCTTGGCCTGCTCCGCGTTATGCAGCGTGCCGCAGGACGACGCGGCAAGCCCAACGGCCGCAAGCGGCATCGCCCGTAACAGCGGCCTTGCAATGCGAAGCAGTCTGCGGATCATGTGTTCCGTCTCCCGTGTCAGAAATCGAGGTTGCGTACGTTCAGCGCATTGCTCTCTATGAACTTGCGCCGGGGCTCCACTTCGTCGCCCATGAGAAGCGTGAACATCTGGTCGGCCTTGACGGCGTCGTTCAGCGTGACGCGCAGCATGTGCCGCTTCTCGGGGTTCATCGTCGTGTCGAACAGCTCTGGCGGATCCATTTCGCCGAGACCCTTGAACCGGTAGATCGAAAGCCCCTGCTTGCCATGCGTACGCACCTGGTCGAGCAGGCCGGGGAGCATCCCGCCGAAATAGTCCTCCTTGGTGAAGCCCATGCCCTCAAGCGACTGGAACTGCTTGTGGAGCATCGACGCGCCCGACCCGACGGCGGCAGGATCGTCCAGCAGCTCCTTCGGCCTGTACCCGCGCTCCTCCACCGCCTTTGAGGTCATCTCTATCTCGGCAAGGAGACGCATCAGGGCCGAGGCCGCCTCCTTCGACAGCGGCTGGCCGTCCTTGCCCTTCACCTCGAAATCGTCCAGGCCGAGCGTAAGGAGCTTCTCGGTGAGCTCGCCGTCCGTAAGCACGTACTCGGACCTCTTCTTGCGCTCGACCTTGTAGAGCGGCGGCTGCGCGAGGTACAGGTAGCCCTTCTCGACGAGCTCCGGCATCTTCCGGTAGAAGAACGTGAGGAGCAGCGTGCGTATGTGTGCGCCGTCGACGTCGGCATCGGTCATGATCACGATCTTGTGGTAGCGGGCCTTGGAGATGTTCCACTCATCCGCGAACCCGCAGCCGATCGCGGTGATGAGGGTGCGGATCTCGGCGTTCGCGAGCATCCTGTCCACCCTCGCCTTCTCTACGTTCAGCACCTTGCCCCTGAGCGGCAGGATCGCCTGGGTCCGGCGGTCCCGCCCCGTCTGCGCGGAGCCTCCAGCGGAGTCGCCCTCCACGAGGAACAGCTCGGTCTTGGCCGGGTCGCGTTCGGAGCAGTCGCGCAGCTTCCCGGGCAGCGAAAGCCCGTCCATCACGCCCTTGCGGCGGGTTGACTCTCGGGCGGCGCGGGCGGCCTCCCTGGCGCGGGCCGCGAGAAGCGTCTTCTCGATGATCGTCTTGGCGACCGCGGGGTTCTCCTCGAAGAACGTCATCAGCCTGTCGCTGACGATTGACCCGACGATGCCCTCCACCTCGCCGTTGCCGAGCTTCGTCTTCGTCTGCCCCTCGAACTGCGGC
The DNA here is from genome assembly GCA_963626295.1 of Clostridium sp. CAG:138. GTDB lineage: Bacteria > Verrucomicrobiota > Kiritimatiellia > RFP12 > UBA1067 > UBA1731. The sequence continues at coordinate 371 of CAVFWS010000106.1, read as the reverse complement.
TGCGGCACCTTCACGCTCACGATCACGGTGAGGCCCTCGCGCATGTCGTCGCCGGTGAGGCTGTCCTTCTCCTTGATCAGCTTGGCGTCGGCGCCGTACTTGTTTATCGTGCGCGTGAGCGCCGCCCGGAACCCGGACAGGTGGGTGCCGCCCTCGATCGTGTGGATGTTGTTGCAGTAGGTCTGCTCGATCGTCGAATACGTCTCCGTGTACTGCATCGACACCTCGGCGGCGATCGGGACGCCGGACGAGTTCGCCCTCTCCCCCTCGAAGTGTATGATCGGCGAAAGCGGCTTCTTGTTCTGGTTGAGGTACCCCACGAACTCGTCGATGCCGCCCTCGTAGTGGAACGTCTCCTCGTGGTGCGAATC
>CAVFWS010000105.1:0-6336 GCA_963626295.1 Clostridium sp. CAG:138 | reverse complement strand
GTGGCAGGTTGAATGCGACTCCCCTTGCCCATGGCAGATTCAATGCACCCAGCCGATAAGACAAAGTGAATGCGACTCCCCGCTTCGCGGGCAGTCGCATTCACTTTGTCTTATCACCTCGAAAAATCGTAAATGGCGATGCTGTTGCGCATGATGCCAGTTATGGTATACTATGCGGCAAAGGGGGACAAGCATGATGGAGAACGAAGAGGCCGAAAAGGTTGTGGACGCTGTCGATCCAGATGCCGGTGATGCGCAGATCAACGACACGGATATCGTGTTTGACTGTCCGCACTGCGGGCATAACCTCTGCATAGACTACCGGGGGGCAGGCCTTCAGATCAACTGCTCGGAGTGCGGCGAGGCCGTGCTTGTGCCCATTCCCGACGGGATGAAGATCGACGACCTCGACCTTGACCCCGGGGAGATCCTGAAGCAGCTGTTCGCGACGAGGCGCAATCTCCAGCGGGCGGAGGCCCGGGCGGAGGCCCTTGAGGCGCGGCTCGCCGACGTGGCCGGGATGATTGCGAACGTTCAGGACGCCTTGCGCGCGGATGCATGAGCGGGCTGTCGGCAAAATCCATCTTCGTGAACGCGCTGACGATGTCGCGCGTCCCGTTCATCTTCGTCTACCTCGCCTTCGCCATAGCCGGGCACTTCAGCGGCTCCACGCTGTATCCCGTGATCGCGTGCGTGGCCGGCGCGGCGGCGGGCCTTACGGACTTCTTCGACGGGATGCTCGCCAGGAGGTGGGGCGTGGTGTCCGATTTCGGCAAGATGGCGGATCCGCTCATGGACAAGGTCTACTTCATAGTGGCGTTCCCGTCCCTCGTGTGGCTCGCGGCGATCCAGGGCGAGTCTGCGGCCCATGCGGTCTCGCTCCTGCTGTTCACGGTGCTGTGGATACTTCGCGACCAGTGGGTGACGTTCCTTCGCGCGGTGGCGTCGCTGTACCGCGCGAACGTGGCCGCGATGTGGCTCGGCAAGGTGCGCACCGCGCTTTCCTTCCCGTGCGCCGGGTTCATCTACGTGTACCTGGCGTTCCACCGCCTCTGGCCCGAGGGCGTCTCGCGCGGCGGGCTGTACGCATGCTTTGCGGTCGAGGCGTTCCTGATGCTCCTCAACATGTATTCTTTCGTGGTCTACACGCGGTCGTACCTGCCGTATGTGCGGCGGGCGATGGGGCGCGGATGAATTTTTCGCTTGAAGTTGTGTCCGTTTTAATGTATCCTACGCAGACGTTGGAGAAAACAGATGAATAAACTACTGCATGCCATAGTGTACTTGATCCTTGTAGTGGCCGTCGCCGCGCTGGTGTTCGAGAAGAGCCTCTTCGACAAGCGCTCGCTCCTCGGCGACAGGAACCGGGCGATGGAGGACTATATCGTGCGCCTCGCCCGCACGATAGAGAAGTCCGATGCGCCGCGGCCGATGTCCGTGCCCGAGGCCAAGAAGGACATCTCCCCGATCGAGGCGCGCCAGGTGGATACCCCGGAGATGGAGAACGTCCTTGAGGAGTACCCTGCGCAGCTTGAGGCGCAGAACCTCGAGACGTTCAACTGGGACAACTCCGCCACCCGCCTCCAGCTCCGCCAGCTCTACTTCCTCGGGTCTGACGGGCAGCCGGTGCCGGACGCCGCCAACTACAACAAGCCCATGACGAAGGGCAAGGGCACGATGGCCGAGCTGATGGACCAGCTCTTCGAGCGGGCGAAGGCGCAGCAGGCCACGCTCAACAACACGCGCGCCGCCCTTTCCGAGGTGCGCGGCAAGCTCGAGACGATGGTCGCGGAGTACAACAAGCTCAAGCCCGACGCCCGTCTCCTGAAGATGACCGAGGACGAGCTCAAGCAGAAGATCAACCAGCTCGGCCAGGAGAAGCAGACCCTGGAGGAGCAGGTCGCGAAGCTCAAGTCGCGCGTAGAGGAGCAGGCGGGCGAGATAACGAGCGTGAAGGACGAGCTCGCCACCGCCAAGGACGATGCGGACGTGATGAAGGAGGAGAACGCGGCTCTCGACAAGAAGGTCAAGCAGCTCCAGAAGCTGATGCAGCAGATGGCGCAGCAGCAGAACCAGTCCTCGGGCGCGGCGGGCGGCCTCGGCGCCTCGGCGGTCACGTCCCTGCCGGCCGGCGAGAAGGGCAGCGTGATCGCGGTGGACAATAAGCTGATGTTCTGCGTGATCGGGTTCTCCGACGAGGCGATGAAGGAGATGCTCGGGCCAGACCGCCAGGGAATGCTGCCGGCGCTCACGCTCTGCATCCGCCGCAAGGGATTCAGCGGTCCCGCCGGCGAGTTCGTGGGCAAGGTGTCCCTGCGCCAGTCGGTCTCTGGCAAGAACTACGTGATAGCCGACATACTGGGCGACTGGAGCCAGTCCGCCGTCGAAAAGGGCGATGTCATCTTCTCTGAATAGGATTGCCCTGCTGGCGGCGCTTCTGCTGCTTGCCGGGTGCATTGCCGACACCGCGGCAGATTCCGATCTGCCGTGGGCGCGGGACCAGGGATGGGAGGGTCAGATCCCGATTCCGGGGAATGCGGCGGGAGCGTATGATTAGCGGCGCGGCATTCGTGGTGGAATCAGGCGGCATCCGGTTGGATGCCGCCTTGCTTATGGAATATCCCGCAGTGCCTCGCTCGTTTGTGCGGGAGGCCTGCGATGCGGGGTACATCAGGGTGAACGGGCGCGTCGCGGCCAAGGGCATGAAGCTCAGTGCGGGAGACCGGGTGGAGGTGGATTCCCTTGACGAGGATGTCGACAACCGTCCGCTTCGTGATGATTCCGTCGTCCCGCGCTGCGTCTACGTGGATCCTTCGCTGATGGCGTTCGACAAGCCTGTAGGGATGCCGGTGCAGCCTCTGACACGGCACGAGACCGGCACCCTCATGAACGGCGTCGTGGCGAGATGGCCCGAGTGCATAGGCGTGGGAGACAGCCCACTCATGGCGGGGGCGCTCCACAGGATAGACGCCGGCACCTCCGGACTCGTCCTCGTCGCCCGCGACAGGGAAACGTACGGGAAGATGCGGAGCCAATTCTCGGATCATGCCGTGAAGAAGGTCTACCTTGCCCTCGTCGAGGGGCGTGTGGATGCGGGCGGGACGCTTGAGAACGACCTTGTGCACATGCCTGGCCTTGGCTACTGCAAGATGGTGGACGTGGCGCGCGCGAGGCTCTCCGATTCGGAGCGCAGGGTGCTTCGCCCAAAGGCGATGCGCGCGGTGACGGCCTATCGTCCGATCGCGCATTCGAGAAGGGAATGCGAGGACCGCACGTTGCTTGAGGTGACCATATACACAGGCGTCACGCACCAGATACGGGCGCAGCTCGCCTTGGCCGGAATGCACATAGTGAACGACAGGTTGTACGGGGCATTCGCCGTGGAGGGAATGGCGGGGCATTGCCTCCATGCGCTGTCGGCTGCGTTTGCGCATCCGGCGACGAATGAGGAATGCGAGATCTCTACGCAACTCCCGCCGTGGGCGAGGCAGGCGGCGGGTCTGCCTTAGGCCGGCGTCTCGCCCGAAAGGCCGCCATTCAGCCTTTCGTAGCGGTTCCTGATCTTCACGAATGCCATGACGGTCACGGGAACGGTGAAGATGTAGAGTGCGCCGACCACGCCTATCGTCAGCCAGAAGTTTGACACGAGGAACGCTATCAGGAGCAGCAGCCCTACCATGACGGGAAGCAGGTAGGCGCGCTCGATGTGCACGGACTTCAGCGATATGGTCGGCAGGCGCGATGCCATCAGCGAGCCTACGAACAGAAGCATGAATATCCCGAAATATGGATTCTGCAGGAAGTGCAGCGAGGAGGGGCACGCATCGCACTTCGCGTCCACGGCAAGGGCGAGCACCGCAGGGGACAGCACCATCCAGGCACCTCCGGGCGCGGGGACGCCGAGGAAGAAGTGCTTCCAGTATGGAAGGGTGGGCTGTTCGAGCATCGTGTTGAAGCGGGCAAGCCGGAAGCAGTCGCACATGGCGTAGAAAAGCGCCGCGCACAGGGTGAGGCGCACGAGCGTGGGCGGCACCCCCTCGTGCAGAGGCCCGCCGGTGAGCCAGAAGTACATGAACATCGCGGGCGCGACCCCGAAGTTCACGAAGTCCGCAAGGGAATCCAGCTCCGCGCCGAGCTTCGAGCTCGCGTTCAGGAGACGGGCCACGCGCCCGTCCATGCCGTCGCATATGCACGCCACGAGAAGCGCCCACAGCGCGGGCAGGAAGCGTCCCTCGGACGACAGCGATATCGAGGTGATCCCGGCGCATGCGGCTATGGACGTTATCAGGTTCGGGACGATGGCCTTGAGCGGGACCCTGTCCCGGCGCACCTGCCTTTGGCGCCGTTTCCTTCCGCGAAGTCTGAATCTGGACATGGAATCTTTCTCCTCAATTTAGGTGCCCAAGCACGGACTCCCCGGCCACCATTATCTGCCCGAGGCGAACCTCCGGCTTCACGCCGTCCGGCAGGTACACGTCGAGCCTTGAGCCGAATCGGATCAGCCCGAAGCGCTCCGCCTGCCCAAGCTCGGCGCCTTCCTCCACGAACGGCACTATGCGCCGCGCAACGAGTCCTGCGATCTGGACCACGCCATACCTGGCTCCGTCCTTCGCCTTGATCAGGTACGCGCACCGTTCGTTGTCCTTCGAGGCCTTGTCCAGCGAAGCGTTCAGGTACTTTCCGGGGACGTAGGCCTTCTTCTCTATCGTTCCGGCCGTGGGCATCCGGTTCACGTGCACGTTGAATATGCTCATGAACACGCTGACGCGTGTGAAGGTCTCCCTGTTCCAGTCGTCGGGCGAAACGTCTTCGGGCTTGAGCTCCTCGGGGAGCGGGACCTCCTGTATGAGGCATATCCTTCCGTCTGCTGGCGAGAGGATCGCCTTGGGGTCGTCTGTGGGCGGGTACCGCTCCGGGTCGCGGAAGAACAGGAACACCCCGTACGCGAGCAGCCATAGCGGAAGCACGAGGGCGCACAGCATGGCGCTTTGCAGGGCGGACGAGAGGATCGTGAATGCGAACGCGATGCCGACGGCAATCAGTCCGAAGCGTTTGCCCTCCCTGTTTATGTGGGGGAGCAGATATGCGGTATTCGAGAAGTCTGGTTTGTTTTCCATGGATGCGTATTATCTCATTTCCGGCTGCTTTTGCCAATAGGAGCGATCGGCAGGCGATTGCCTCGCGCCGGCCGCCTTCAGGATGGCGCCTGTGCCGTATACCCACAGCGTGATCCAGCACGCGGGGATGTGGTACAGCCATGCCAGGCTTGGGCGGCGCGCCATCCCCTTGGCCATCTGCCACAGCAGCGGCAGGACGAGGGCAGATTCGAGGCAGAACAGCGCGATTCCGCATTTGCGCTGCCTGTCCCACGGGTATGAGCGCTGCCTTTGCTGCGAAAAGTACAGGAAATCGCGTATGCGGCGGCGCTGCTTCCGGACGAAGTCGCGCAGTCTGGGGCAGTACAGGTGCACGATGCCCGTCTTGACCTTGGCGACGTTGACGGGTCCGGATTTGCCTATGCGGTCGCAGAGGATGTCTATGTCGAACAGGTATGGCTCCCATTTGACGCCATCAAGCAGCGACCTTCGGAAAACGAACCCGTTCGCCCCGATCGTCGGTATCGCATTGGAGTCGAGCCGGACCTTCAGGTAATCGCCCTTGTCGTCCTGCCGGATGTCGAGACCGGTCCATTTGCCGGTCACTGCGCACATGCGGTCATAGTTGCCCGTGAACAGGCATATGGGGTCGTTCATCCCAAGGAGCGCGAAATACCGTACGAGGAGCGGGTCCTCTGTCCGGCACGTGTATTCGATCGGTTCCGCGGCGAGGATGTCCCCGTCGGAAAGGGGGGCGAGCATTCGCGTAAGCCAATTGTCGTCGGGGAGTATGTTGTCGGAATCGACGAGTGCGATGCAGTCACCCCTTGCCGCCCTGATGCCTGCCGCCTTGCCGGCCTCTCCCGTCTTGAGCGGGTTCGCGACTATCGTATCCACGCCATGTCTGCGAGCCACATCGAGCGTCCCGTCCGTGGAGCCTGCGTCCGCCACCACGATCTCGTATGCGCTGCGCGGAAGCGTCTGCGCGCGTATGGCGGCGAGGCACTCGCCAAGCGTACTGGCGGAATTGAGCGTTGGTATCACTATGGAGAGAAACATGCCGCAATTATACCAAAAGTCTCAGGCTGTTGGCCGTTCGGACTTTCCGTCCCCACGTCGGGAGGGGAATATGGTACAATGCGCACCAGAAGCATTGCTCTTTGACATCGGCGGGTGCGGCATCTCGCGCCCGCCACCGGATGAATACAGGACGCGCCGATCTTTTCCCCGCGCCTTGGGC
>CAVFWS010000104.1:0-6361 GCA_963626295.1 Clostridium sp. CAG:138 | reverse complement strand
GATCTCGACAAGCCTATCCTTCTTGAGGTCGGTGCGGGCATGATCCCAGAACTGCTTCCAGTTCGCGCTCTTCACGAACCCGTGCCTTGCGCACTCCTCCTCGAGGCGCGTGACGGGCATGTCGCCGAAGCTCTTGAGCATCGCCTTGACGAACTCCCCGGGCTGCTCCTTCATCATCGCCTCCACCCGGGCCGGATCCGCCGCCGCCGTCACGAGGATGTGGTCCTCGGGCGCGGCAACAAGCATCTCGCAGGCCGCATCGAAGGTCAGCTGGTGCCCCTTGCGCGCCTTGAAGTCTACGGTGATCTTGCGGTAGAAGTAGTCGAGGCGCTTGATCTCGCCAAGCCCCCACGCCGCATTGAGCACTCGCGTGCCCGGCACAAAGGCGATGAGCTTCTCGAGGCGCGCAAGCGATTCCTGGAGCGGCCGGGAGCCGAACCCAACGGAATCCACAAAAGAAAGAAGAAGGCGGTCTTTTGTCGCCTTCTTCAGAATCTCCCGCACACCTGCGGACTGGAGGTTGGTGGTGAGAACATCCTTGTTGGCCTTGATCATCTTCAACACGCCCATGAAATCCTGGGCTTCCGTCTTCAATTGGAGCTCTGCCGCCAGATCTTCCATCTTCCTGTCTGCCATGGAACCTCGTTCCTCCTGTTTCGTGTAAAAAAGTGGTCTGGATTGTATCATTTTCGGCTCCTGTTTGCAAGGAGCAGAAGGGTGTTGCGGCGGATCTCCGGCGGCAACTCGAGGTGATACCGCATGAACATGCCGAGAAACCGCACGGCCGAGGCGATGTCGCCCGCTCCGGCATCGCGCTCCACGGCGGCAAGCGTTCGCGCCGTGGCGCCTGATATCCGCACTGTCTTCGCCCCTTCCCCGACGTGGCCGAGATCGATTGCGAAGGGGATGGAGACCGCAGAGAAATCCGCGCCGGAGAAATCGGGCGACAGGCCCGCAAGGGACAGGAACTCGCGCTCGAGGCCGACCATGGACATGGCATCGGCCGGACTCTCCGCCAAGCGGTCGAGCCTGCGCTCGAGGAACCTGAACCACCTGTCCGCATCTCCTCCATGCGGACAATGCTCGCCGACAAGGTACGCGGCGTAGGAGGCGAGGGCCGTCGCCCGGTAGTCGCCCCTTATGTATTCCCGCATGTCGATTGGCGACGCCTCGCGTATCGCGTGGAGTTCGCCCCTCGCTCGCGCGTAGTAGACGAGTTCGCACGTGTAGAACAGGTCATACTGTCCGAGGAACTGGCTCTTGGGGCGCACCGCCCCCTTGACGAGGGTCGCGACCGGACCCAGCTCCGGCGTGAGCCATGTGGTGACGTGGCTTGTGCGCGACCATGGGCGTATGTCGATGACGATGCCCTTCGTCTTTACCGTTTCACCGGCCATGCGCAGCCTCTGCAGGAAACCCCATATGCGCAAGCGCCGCAGCCGGTCACTCTTCGATCCCGTTCTGGTGGGCGACAAGGGCGTCCGCCCCGTACATCTTGCGGAGCTTTGGCTTCTCGATCTTGCCGGTGGGATTGCGCGGAACAGAGGCGAATATCACCTTGCGCGGCCGCTTGTAGCGTGGGAGGTCGAGACAGAAGTCGTTCACTTCCTTTTCCGTAAGGGCCATCCCCTCCTTCACCTCTATTATCGCGGCGGCGATCTCGCCAAGACGCGCATCCGCAAGGCCGATCACGGCGACATCCTTGATCTTCGGGTTTGCCCGCAGGAAATCCTCGATCTGCACGGGGTAGAGGTTCTCTCCGCCAGTGATGATCACGTCCTTGGCGCGATCCACGAGATAGATGAAGCCGTCGCGCTCCTCCGCCATGTCCCCCGTGCGGAGCCACCCATCCTCGGAAAGTATCTCCTTCGTCGCCTCGGGATTCTTGTAGTACTCCCTCATGACCCCGGGCCCCTTGAGAGCGAGCTCGCCGACCTCGCCCGGCGCGACCTCGGAACCGTCAGGACGCAATATCTTCGTCCGCCAGCCGTATCCGGCCACGCCTATCGCCCCCACATGGTCTATGTTCTCGATGCCGAGATGGACCGCTCCGGGGCCGGTGGACTCGGAAAGGCCGTAGTTGGTGTCGTAATCGTGGTGGGGGAACACCGTCTTCCACCGCCTTATGAGGGACGGCGGAACCGGCTGTGCGCCTATGTGCATCAGCCGCCACTGGCCGAGGCTGTAGTCCGCAAGGTTCACGTCCCCGCGGTCTATCGCGTCCAGTATGTCCTGCGCCCACGGCACGAGCAGCCACACGATCGTGCAGCGCTCCTCGCTCACGCAGCGGAGTATCCACTCCGGCTTCACCCCCTTCAGGAGCACGGCCTTGCCGCCCACGAGGAAGCTGCCGAACCAGTGCATCTTCGCGCCGGTGTGGTACAGCGGGGGGATGCAGAGGAAAACGTCGTCCTTCGTCTGCCCGTGGTGGTTCTGCTCCACCTTGCATGAATGCATCAGGCAGCGGTGGCGGAGTATGATGGCCTTCGGGAAGCCTGTCGTGCCGGACGAGAAGTATATCGCCGCGTCGTCCCCCTCGCGCAGCGGGATGTCGGGCGCCTTGGACGAGCAGTACCCCACCATCGTCTTGTAGCTCACGTCGAAGCTGGGGCAGTCGTCGCCGACGTACACGCCGAACTTCACCTTCGGGAGCCTGTCGATTATCTGCTCCACGCGCCCGGTGAATTCGGGGCCGTGGACAAGCACGTCGGCGTCGGCAAGGTCAAGGCAGTACTTGATCTCGTCTGCGGTGTAGCGGAAATTCAGCGGCACCGCCATGCATCCGGCCTTAAGCACACCGAAGTATATCGGCAGCCACTCAAGGCAGTTCATGAGCAGGATCGCGACCTTGTCGCCACGCTTGAGCCCGCGGCTCAGCAGGAAGTTGGCGAAGCGGTTCGCCTTCTCGTCGAACTCCGCCCAGGTTATCTCGCTCCTGAACGCCTCAAGCGGACTGGACTCTATGAGCGAGTATTCGCGCCACGTGGTGTTGCGCTTCTCAAGTTCCTGCGGGTTGATCTCGACGAGCGCAACGTCGTTCGGCCACTCGCGGGCGTTGCGCTCAAGTATTTCCGTTATCGCTTCCATGCCTGTGGACCGTCGCCTGTCCCCCGTTCGCCGCTCAGCAGGCGACGGGCACCACCTTGCCGCCACTCTGGGCGCTCTTGTGGGCTGCGGCGCAGAGGGCCAGATTGTGTATCGCGTCCTGCGCGGTGAGGGGCTTGCCCGCGAGCACGCTCTTCGCATGGCCCTCGATGAGCGCCTGGTAGATGTTCTGGATCCTGCCGGGCTTGATCTCCGTGACCGCCTTGCCGTCGTCGCGCTCCAGGCGGATGCGGATCGGCTCGTCGGCATAGCCGGAGAGCTGGAACATGGTGCCGAAGCCGCGCATCGCCGCCTTGTCGCCGTACACCTCGTAGCCGAGGTTCGTCAGCGTGCCGGCAAGGCCTCCGCGCATCTCCGAGAAGGCGGCGTTGACGCTGCCCTGCGTGCCATCCTCGAAGAAGAACTTGATGTACGCGCCGTCCTCGGCCTTTATCTTCATCACCTTCGGGTAGTATACGGCGGCGACCTTCGCGATCCTCTTGCCGAAGATGAACTCGGCGACGTAGAAGCAGTGGCTCGCCACGTCCCCTATCGGGCCGCCCATCTCCTCGACCTTGCCGCACCGCCATGTCGCCGCCTCGGCGGGATCGTAGCCGTACGCGAATTCCATGTGGAAGCAGCTGTCGTTCACCTTGCCGAGGCTGCCGGACTGCACGGCCTTGGCGGCGGCGATGTTCCAGGCATTGTTCACCATCATGTGGTCTACTGTGATGGAAAGCCCCTTCTTGCGGGCGAGCGCGTCCATCTTCCTGGCGTCCGCGACAGATGTCGCTATCGGCTTCTCCACGATGACGTGCTTGCCCGCCTTGAGGGCGGCGATGGCGATCGCCGCATGGGAGGCGTTGTTCGTCGCGACGTACACGCCATCGACGGCCTTGTCGGCCAGCGCCTCGTCAAGGGAGGCGTACCACCTGAGGCCAAGGGCCTCGGCCGCGGCCTTGCGGGCCTGGTTTACGTCCGTGGCGCCGACCAGCTGGGCGGTCTTCAGCGGACTGAACCTCTTCCTGTCGCAGGCGTACCCCTCCTTTGCGACGCGATTCTCGGCGATGCCGCCGAACCCAACGAGCACATACTTGACCTTTGCCATTGAACGCCTCCCTTTCGGATTTTACTGGTTAGAAACGACTTGTTCGGAAATCACTCGGCCTCGCCGTAGAGGCCATCGAGCGCGTCGCCCATGATCTCCACGGCCTCCTCGATGTGCTTCTCGCTCATCGACAGCGTGGGCAGGAAGCGCACGACGTTGCCGTGGGCCGTGAGCACAAGCACGCCCGCGTCGCGGAACGCATCGACTATCTCCTTCGGGTCTCCGTCGACGACCATCCCCACCATGCATCCGAGGCCGCGGACGTCAAGGATCCTGTCGTACTTCTCGACGAAGCACTTGAGCCCCTCGCGAAGTAGCTCTCCCTTGCGGACCGCGGCGTCGAGGAGCTTCTCGTCCTCGATGACCTTGATCACGGCAAGCGCCGCGGCGGACGCGAGCGGATTGCCGCCGAACGTGGATGCGTGGGCTCCGGGCGTGAACACGTCGGCGAACTTCCCGTTGGATATGAGGGCGCCCATCGGGACGCCGTCGGCTATCGACTTCGCCGCGGTGAAGAGGTCCGGCTTGACGGGGAAGTTCTGCCATCCCCACCATTTGCCCGTGCGTCCCATGCCGCACTGCACCTCGTCGCAGATCATGATGATGTTCTTCTCGTCGCAGAGTGCGCGTACGCCGGCCATGAACTCCTCCGTCGCCGGGTTCACGCCACCCTCGCCCTGCACTGCCTCGAGCATTATCGCCACGGTCTTGTCGGACACCGCCGCCCTGAGGGAATCGAGATCGTTGAAGTCTGCGTAGTTGAATCCGACCGGCAACGGCTCGTAGCCCTCCTGGCACCAGGACTGCCCTGTCGCCGTGAGCGTCGCCAGAGTGCGGCCATGGAACGAGTTGCGCATCGTGACCACCTCGTAGCGTCCCCCGTTCGCGGCGCCCCACTTGCGGGCGAGCTTGATCGCCGCCTCGTTGGCCTCGGCCCCGGAGTTGCAGAAGAACACCTTGCCGTCCATGCCGGATATCTCGACGAGCTTCTTCGCCAGAAGCACCTGCGGCTCGTTGATGAAGAGGTTGGAGCAGTGGCCCAGCTTCGACGCCTGGTTCTGGATAGCGGCGATCACCCCCTCGGTGCAATGCCCCACGTTGTGCACTCCGATGCCGCTCGTCATGTCGTAGTACTGCTTGCCGCTCGCATCGTAGACCCGCGACCCTTTCGCCTTCTCGATCACGATCGAGGGTTTGTAGGTGGGCATAAGATACTGCCCGTAGAGCTTCATCACTTCTTCTGTGTTCATTCCGTAATCTCCGTTCCCACGCCTTCACGCGTGAATATTTCCAACAAAAGCGAATGCGGCATGCGGCCGTCAACAAGGTGAACCTTCCTCACCCCGGCCCTGATGGCGCTCTCGCAACCCTCTATCTTCGGGAGCATGCCCCCTGAGATCGTACCGTCGGCCTTCAGTGCCGCGACGTCGGCCAGGCGCAGCGTGGACATCAGGCTTGAGGAATCCTCCGGATCGCGGAGAAGACCCGGCACATCGGATACCACCGCGAACTTGCGCACCTTCAGCTCCTTCGCGAGGAATGCCGCCGCGCTGTCCGCGTTTACGTTGTACAGCTGCCCGTCCGCGCCCGTGGCGAGCGGCGTCACTACCGGCAGGATGCCCGCATCCATCATCTCGCCCACGATGCGCAGGTCGGCCGCGACCGGCTCCCCCACGAACCCGCGATCGGGCTTATCTATCTTCTCCGCCGTGAACATCCAGTTGCCGTGCACCGGCCGCGCATTCGTCTTCAGGCGCTGCAGACGCTTCACAAGGTCTGCGTTGACTACGTTGTTGAGCGTGCGGCGCACGATCTCCATTGATGGGGCGTCGGTGAAGCGCAGCCCGTCCACGAACACCGGCGCGATCCCGGAAGCCTTCAGCGCGGCGGATATCGCCTTCCCCCCGCCATGCACAAGCACAACCTTCATGCCAACGGCATCCATGAAAGCGATGTCGGCCAGAAGCGAATCGAGGTTGGCGTCGCTCTCCATAACGCTGCCGCCAACCTTCACGAGCACCGTCGATCCGCAAAAGTCCTGTATGTACGGCAGGGCCTCGGTCAAGACCGCCGCCTTATGCATCGCCAAATCCAATTTCTCCATAAGGATGCCAATTATACCACATCATGCGGATGGAGAAAAGGCGTTATCGGGCAATTGGCGAAATG
>CAVFWS010000103.1:1749-6366 GCA_963626295.1 Clostridium sp. CAG:138 | reverse complement strand
CGGAGACGACGCCCGGCGGCAAGGCCCTGAAGTTCTACGCCTCGTGCCGCCTGCAGGTGCAGCGCATCGGGGCCATCAAGGATCCGGGCGGCACGGTGATCGGCAACCGCACCCGCGTGAAGGTGGTGAAGAACAAGGTCGCGCCGCCGTTCACGGAGGCCGAGTTCGACATACTCTACTCCTGCGGAATATCGTGGGAGGGTTCCGTGCTCGATGCCGCGCTGGCCCGCGGCGTGGTGGAGAAGCGCGGCAGCTGGATATCGTACGGCACGGAGCAGCTGGGGCAGGGCAGCATGGCGACGATGGAGTTCCTCAAGGCCCACCCGGAGGTCACCGCGGAGATCGTCGAGAAGGTGAAGGTGACGCCTCTCCTGCAAGGTAGCGCGAGGAAGAAATGACAGTCGAGGAACAGGTAGGGATCATAAAGGCCGCCCTTGAAGACAGGAAGGCCGTGGACGTGCGGGCCTACGACGTGCGCGGCGTGTCCGGGTTCGCCGATGCGTTCGTCGTCGCAACAGGCTCCGCGGCTCCCCATCTGAAGGCACTGGTGGCCGGGGTGCAGTCCGCCATGAAGGAGGCCGGGGTGGATTCGTACCGCACCAGCGGAGACCCGGCAAGCGGCTGGATCGTGGTGGACTATGTCGACATAGTGATGCACGTTTTCCTTCCGGAGGCGAGAGCCTACTACGCCCTTGAGAGACTCTGGACGGAAGCGAAGCCGCTCTGAGGACGGAACAGGATGGCGGAGGCACCGCTCGAGACGCTCGACGGCACGGTGGCGGGCATAGTGTTCCGCAATCCCGAGACGGGATATTCCGTGCTTCGGGTCTCATGCGACGGCGACGGGTCCTTCCGGCTCAAGCCCCGGGAGGCCGTGGTCGTCGGCCTGTGCGGGGCGGTGTGGGAAGGCGAAGAGCTTCGCGCCACGGGCGAGTGGGTCATGGACAAGGTCCATGGGCGGCAGTTCAAGGCCTCGTCCATAGTCTGCGCGACGCCGCATTCGGTCTCGGGGACGGAACGCTACCTCGCGTCCGGCCTGATATCGGGGGTCGGTCCGGAGTACGCGAAGCGCATCGTCGCGAAGTTCGGGGAGGAGACGCTGAACGTCCTCGACCGGTTCTCCGCCCGCCTGACCGAGGTTCCGGGGATCGGCAAGACGCGCGCCCGGCGCATCAAGGCGAGCTGGGACGAGGGCGTTGCCATGCGCGAGATAATGATCTTCACGCAGACCTACGGCATATCCGTCTCGAAGACCGTTGACATATACCGCAGGTACGGGCAGGATACGATCGCCATAATAAAGTCCGACCCGTACCGGCTATGCCGCGACATCTGGGGCATAGGGTTCGCCACCGCGGACAAGATCGCGATGTCGCTCGGCATGGCGAAGGACGCGCCGCAGCGCGCACGCGCCGCGCTGATCCACACGCTTCGGACGGAGGCGGAGGACGGCGGACACTGCTGGACGCTGGAGCCGGACCTGCTCCTCCAGGCGAACGAACTCGTGGGCATAGCCGTGGAGAGGCTCACCGAGGCCCTCAAGGCGGAGGAACTCGACGGGCGCGTCGTCGCCGAGCACATCGGCGGCGTCGCGGAGGCGCCGCGCAGGATATACCTTTCAGAACTGTACAGGTCGGAATGCAACGTGGCGTCGAGGATCCGCCGGATGCTCTGCACCCCCGCGTCGTTCAAGCCGATCGATGCGGAGCGTGCCGTGGCATGGTGGGAGCGGACGACGGGCTTTCGCCTTGCGCCTGCCCAGGATCGGGCGGTGCGCACGTCGCTCGCGAACAAGGCAAGCATCATAACTGGAGGGCCGGGGGTCGGAAAGACCACCATCGTCCGTGCGCTTGTCGACATATACCAGGCAAGGAAAGGCACGGCGGGGCATCCCGCCATCCGCGTCGTCACCGCCGCGCCCACGGGAAGGGCGGCGAAGCGCCTTTCGGAGTCCACGAACACGAAGGCGCAGACCCTGCACCGTCTCCTGAAGTACAACCCCAAGACGAGGGAGTTCACGTATAACGCCAGGAACAGGCTTGAGGGGGACGTGTTCGTGTTCGACGAGACCTCCATGGTTGACGTAAGGCTGATGGAGAACGTGGCGCTTGCCATCCCGGACGAGGCCACGGTGATACTTGTCGGCGACACGGACCAGCTGCCGAGCGTGGGGCCCGGGAACGTGCTCCGCGACCTCATCGCCTCCGGCAGGATGGCGTGTTCCCGGCTCACGGAGATATTCCGGCAGGACAACTCCGGGTTCATCGTGAGGAACGCCCACAACGTCAACGACGGCAAGGCACTCGAGATGCCGCCGGCGGGGGCGGAGAGCGACTTCTACTTCATACGGCAGCGCGATCCGGAGAAGGCCCTGTCGTTCGCGCTTGACTTCATGACGGACCGCATCCCGAGGAAATTCGGGATGGACCCGATGCAGGACGTGCAGGTGCTTTCCCCGATGCGGAAGAACGTGCTTGGCACGGAGAACCTGAACAACCTCATACAGCGGAGGCTGAACCCGGAAGGTCCTGCGGTGCAGCGGGGCTCCGCGCTGTTCCGCAAGGGCGACAGGGTGATGCAGCTCAGGAACAACTACGACAAGGACGTGTTCAACGGCGACATCGGGTTCGTAGTGTCGGCAGATCCGGAGGACCGAAGGCTCGTGGTCGCCTTCGACGGACGGCCGGTGGAGTATTCGTCGGGCGACATGGACGAGCTGTCGCTGGCGTACGCGACAACCATACACAAGTCGCAGGGCAGCGAATACCCGGCGGTGATCGTGCTCATGCACAACCAGCATTACATGCTTCTCCAGCGCAATCTCCTGTACACGGCAATCACCCGCGGGAAGAGGCTGGTGATGGTCATCGGCTCGCCGTGGGCCGTGTCCAAGGCGATCGAGACCAATACGGTAAGCGCCCGGCGCACTGCGCTCGCCGAGCGAATCGCGGCGGTGCAGTGATGGTTGCGTTGCGGAGTTGGCGTGTGGTATAATTGCGGACAAGAGGGTGAGAAGATGGATTTGCTGGCGAACAGAAGAGGTTTTATCAAAGGCGCCGCCGTGGCGGCGAGTTTCCTGCCGAGCTTCGGCATCATTGGCGATGACAGGAGCAGGCTCCCCGAGGACAAGCGTCCGATCGGGCCGGACGACGACACGATAAACGTGGCCATGATCGGCTGGGGGGCGGAGGGCCGCGTGCTTTCCAACTCCATAGCGCGAATCCCCGGCGTCCGTGTACGCGCCGTGTGCGACATCTGGAAGTTCCAGTGCCAGCAGGCCCGCGCATTCTTCAAGGGCTACGGCATGGATGTGCGCACGTACGAGGACTACCGCGAGATGCTGGACAAGGAAGACGCCAACATCGACGCCGTGATCGTGGCTACGCCGGACTGGATGCACTGCGAGCACACCTGCTACTGTCTGCGCAAGGGCAAGCACGTGTACTGCGAGAAGGAGATGAGCAACAAGCTCGAGGAGGCCGCGGAGATGTGCCGCGTCCAGAAGGAGACGGGCAAGCTCCTGCAGATCGGGCACCAGCGGCGCTCCAACCCGCGCTACCGCCACTGCTTCGAGCACGTGGTGCCGGAGATGCTCGGGCGCGTCACCACGGCGTATGCGCAGTGGAACCGCACCCTCGCGCCGTTCTTCTCGGTGAAGCGTCCGCCGAAGCAGTCCGTCCTCACGAAGTACGGATACGAGAACGCGGAGCAGTACCTGAACTGGCGGTGGTTCCACAAGTATGGCGGCGGTTCCATGGTCGACCTCGGTTCGCACCAGATAGACCTCTTCTTCTGGGCGTGGGGAGTGCCGCCGTCCAGCGTCACCGCGATCGGCGGCAAGGACGCATTCTCGCCGCGCCGGCAGACGTATGACCGCGTGTACTGCGTCTACGAGTTCACGATGCCCGACGGCACGAAGAACGAGGCCGTGTACCAGGTGATATCGTCGAACGCCCGGGGCGGGTTCTACGAGCAGTTCATGGGCGTGAACGCCGCCCTCACGATCGCCGAGATATCGGCGCGAGGCAATACGGTGCAGCGGGAGCTCCGCGAGGGCGGGTTCTCGGACGCCGAGTGGCAGAAGTTCATCGACAAGGGATACATCCTCCCCACGGAAGGCGACAAGATAAAGAAGGAGGTCACGAAGGACATCGCCGTGGACACGCGCATTTCGGCGCAGGCGACTGGCAATCCCCTCGCCGTCGAGATGAACAAGCCGGCGCACATGCCGCACCTCGAGAACTTCTTCGCGGCCTGCCGCCACGGGCAGCCGCTCAACTGCCCCGCCGAGCTCGCCTACGAGTCCGCCGTTGCGGTGCTCGCCGCGAACGTCGCGGCGGACACGCGCAAGACGCATTACTTCAAGCCCGGGGACTTCGCGGTGCCGCCAAGGAAGGCCTGATGCGCGGCGGATTCGCGCCTGCCGCTTGAAAGATGCCGTGAATTGTGGTAGAGTGACGGGAAGTTTTTTTAGGAAAGGCAGGGTTTATATGGCGAACGATGCAATAGCCCAGAAGGCACAGAATTTCACGAACCGCGGCAGGCAGGCCCTTGAGGCCAGGAAGTTCGACCTGGCCATCGAGATGTTCATGCAGGCCCTTGCGCTTGCGCCGGACT
>CAVFWS010000103.1:0-1739 GCA_963626295.1 Clostridium sp. CAG:138 | reverse complement strand
GCCGGACGCGCTCGAGACGCGCAGGATGCTCCGCGCCGCGCAGATAGGCAAGTTCAAGAGCAACCCGCCAAGCGCCCTCGCACTGAAGGTCCAGGGGCTTGGCGGATACTTCGCCAGGCAGAAGGTGCTCGCCATGGCGAAGAAAGGCAAGGGGACGGAGGCCATGGCCGAGGCGGAGAAGCTGCTGCAGCAGAACCCGCTTGACCCCGGCAACATCGAGTGCGCCGTGAAGGCGGCCGAATCGGCAGGCAAGCCGGAGGCGGCGGCGATAACGATAGAGGCCGCATACAACTGCGGAAACAACGACCCTGCGCTTCTCGAGCGGGTCGCCACGTACTATACCATCGCCAAGCGGTTCGACAAGGCCCGCGACGCCTACCAGAAGCTGTCGGAGCTCAAGCCGGGCGACCAGCGCATCCTCCAGCTGCTGAAGAACACCGAGGCCCAGGCCACGATGTCCGCAGGGTGGAACGATGCCGTCGGAAAGAAGGGCGGATTCCAGCAGCTCATCGCGAACAAGGAGCAGGCGAAGAAACTCGACCAGGCGAACAAGGCGATGGTGGTTGGGGACGACGCGGACGCGCTCATAGCGGAGAAGCTGGCCCAGATAGAGAAGGAGCCGGCCAACATGAACTTCTACCGCGCACTGGCCCGCATCTACACCCAGAACAAGCGGTTCGCGGAGGCGATATCCACGCTGGAGAAGGCCATCTCGATCAACAGCGCCGACCCGGAGCTCGACCGCATGCTCTCGTCCACGCGCACGGCCGACTACGAGTATCGCATCGAGCAGCTGAAGGGGGCGGGCAAGAACGAGGAGGCCGACGAGCTCGAGGCCGAAAAGAACCAGTTCGTGTTCGACGACCTTGCGGCCCGCGTCGAGCGGTACCCCAACGACCTGCACCTGCACTTCGAGCTGGGACTTCAGTATTTCACCTACGGATACTACGATGAGGCAGTCCAGCATTTCCAGCTGGCCCAGAAGAGCCCGAAGGACCGTCTCGAGGCGCTCTACTACCTGGCCATGTGCTTCGTGCACAAGGGGCAGGTGGATATGGGCGTCATGCAGCTTGAGACAGCCCGCGACCAGATCCCGACGATGGACGAGCTGAAGAAGAAGATCGTCTACCAGCTCGGCCTGTGCGCCGAGCAGTCCGGCGACCTCGAAAAGGCGTATGCGTACTACAAGGACGTGTATTCCACCGACGTCACGTTTGCGGACCTCAATACGCGCATGCTTGACGTCGCGGCGAAACTGAAGTCCGAGAAGGCGTGACAGGGGCGGCATCCGTGCTGGCGGTTGAGGCATGATGGGGTCGTTGGCGTTGCTTTGCCTGGTCGGACTCTTCGCGGCGGCGCTTGCCGCCGCGATGTGCGGGTTCGCCAGGTCCCGTTCCGCGAAAGACGCCGCGATCCGGGAAAGCGTGCGCCTGAAGAGCGAGAACGACAGCCTGCGCATGCTATTGGCCTCGAAGGACGAAGGCTTCGCGGCCAGGCTCGCCGACAGGGAGCGGTCTTGCGCAGAACGCCTTGCCGAACAGCGCAATACGTTCGACGCGACCATCGGTGCGCTCCGCAACGAGTTCACGGCGCTGGTGGAGAAGGAGCTGGATGAGAAGGCCCGTTCCCTCTCCGAAAAGAACGCGAAGGACGTGAAGCCTCTTTTCGACGCACTGAAGGAGCGCATTGCCGACTTCAAGCTTTCCGCCGAAAAGACAAGGGAGGCCAATGTCCAGCTG
>CAVFWS010000102.1:0-6396 GCA_963626295.1 Clostridium sp. CAG:138 | reverse complement strand
GTGTATATCACGCGGCACGACGCGGGAGAAATGCCGGAGTTCCGCGTGAACGGCATCCGCATTTTGCAGGAAGATTCCATTGTCGATACGGAAAATGTGATTACCGAAAAGGCATAAGGAGGCCAATATGATTTACGATGCAGGAAACACTTTTCTCTGGAAGCAGGATATCGCCGCTAAGGCAACGGGCACGATTGCCAATTCCGGCGGCGGCGATGCGTATCATTCGCTTTGGCTTTTCGCCAGCGTGGAAAGCGCTTTGGATAAAGACGCCACCTTGACGCTCACCACGGCAGATGATGAAGCCATGACGAGCGCTGTAACGCTTGCAACGATGACAGTTCCGAAAGAAGTGGGAACCGTCCATCTTCGCTTGCCGCACGGATGTAAGAAGTATCTCAAGGCGGCCATCACGGAAGCAACGACCGGTACGATTTCCGTCGGACTCACCCCGGACGTCGATTTGCACTGATATTTTTACGCGTGGATTTTTCCACGCCTCGCGGTCACAGCATCTGCGGCTGCGGGGGATGGAAAAATAAGGAGGGATGGAAATGGTATCGACAGACATATGCAATATGGCCTTGGGCTATCTGGGGCAGGCGCGTATCGCAGATATGGACGAAAACAGCGAAGCCGGTCGTGTGTGCAAGCTCTATTATGATATCGTGCGAAAAACACTTCTGGCGTCGTATCGGTGGCGCTTCGCGGAACGGCACGTCAAACTGGCGCTTCTGGATGCCGACGTCCCAGGATGGCATTTTGCCTATGCCTTGCCGTCGGCGGCGCTAATTATTCGGAAAGTCTACGACATAGACAATGCGGAAATGAAAGATGACGGAGAACCGGAATACACGACACTTGCCGTCAAAGAAACGCAGATTGCCGTATGCACGAATATCGAGAACGCCTATTGCGATTACACGGCCGACGTCGAGAATGTCGCCGTCTTCCCGCCAAGTTTCATTCAAGCATTGGCACATGCCCTGGCAGCGGAAATGGCGATGCCGCTTGACGGAAGCGCAAGCATGCAGCAAACGAACTATCAACTCATGCAGGCAGCGATTTATCAAGCGCAATACACGAGCGCCATCCAAGACGAACACAAACCGGCAGAACCCAATCGGTATGTGGAAGCGAGGCTCTGATATGGCAGACGAAAAAATCTACCTCATGCAGCCGTCATTCACCGGCGGCGAAATCTCTCCGGAAGTGGCGAATCGTATCGATTTGGACAAATATCAACAGGCCCTCCTCAATGCGGAGAATGCGTACATTCGGCCGTATGGGGCCGTGTATAAAAGAACCGGATCGGAATATTGCGGACAGGCACTAAATGAAAATGTCCTTCTGATGGAATTTCAGGCAGCGGCCAACGAGGCGTTCCTCTTAGAAGTGGGTGAAAAATACATTCGCGTATGGAAGGATGGCGTCTATACCGGACAGTACGTTCCGACGCCCTACACATGGGAAGAAGTGCCGACACTTCGGACGTGTCAATCGGCGGACATCATGTATATCGCAAGTGGCACGCACCCCGTCATGAAACTTTGCCATTACAGCGATACAGATTGGCGGCTGGAAGAAATGACGATAGATAAGCCGTATTTTGATATTTCCCTCACGGCGGATGCCGAAGATGCCGTGCTAGGTTTTTATCAAAATACGGCCGGAACCTATACGTTTACGCCGACCATAACGGGAGATTACACAGTGCAAGTTGCCGGAGCTGGTGGAGGCGCATATCGCTACGCTAAGACATATGGCACTATAAGATCTGGAGGACGCGGAGGCCTGGTTAATAAGACCGTTACACTAACTAAGGGAACAGAATATGCCGTTGTCGTAGGAGCAAGAGGGAACTCAGCAATATCGGCAACAGCAACAAGCGGAGGGAATTCGAGCGCCTGCGGAATCACGGCACAAGGCGGTGGCGCTGCGAGCATTTCAAGCGCAGGAACGTCATACGGACAGGGTGGGCAAGGCGGGAGCATTGACGAAGGTGGCGTGGTCACTGATGCACAGAATGGATGGGTGAGTATCAATTACGCCGGATATGCCAAGCTAACCCCGTCCAAAGTAACAGGACGAAATGCAACCATCACATCGACGAAAGGGATTTTCACGTCGGATTTGGTAGGTGCTTGCATTAAACTTTCTCAAGAAATGCCATCACGAACCGTTTCGATATCCGGTGCGGCCACGAGCGAAAGCGTGCTTGTCGGCTCAGAATGGAAACTTATCACACATGGTACATGGACGGGAACGGTGACAGTCCAGACATCATTGGACGGCGCAACGTGGAAAGATTTTAGAAGTTACACATCCAGCGACGATTTTAATGCGAGCGAATCCGGCACTGTGGAGACGCCGACATACTTCCGCGTCGTGGCAACGGCAGGGAAAGTAGAATTGACGGCCTTGCCGTACACGCATGAAGGAACTATGTCCATCACACAAAGAAACTCGTCGACGAAGATAACGGGAGATATCATCGAAGATTTCGGCTCCACGGAAGCGACGGAAGATTATACTTTGTCTGCATGGTGTCCGCGCTTCGGATATCCACGCACGGTGGGATTTTTTCAAGATCGCCTGATATTCGGCGGGACAACGGCACAGCCCTATGAACTGTGGATGAGCCGGACGGGGGATTATGAAAATTTCACCGTCGAGAAAGTATCCGGCACGATCACGGATGACAGTGCGATTGCCCTTGCTTTTATTTCTAGAAAGCAGGCGGAAATTCAGCATCTTTGCCCGGGCGCGGATTTGTTCGTACTGACGGACAGTAACGAATGGATCGTATCCGGTGGCAGCACTGTGACGCCGACGAAGTGCACGAATAAAGCGCAGACCTTCCGCGGCTCTTCCGAAGTGCCGCCGCTCTCCATCGGTGGGCGCATGATTTACATCCAAAAGAGAAGTCAATCGGTCCGTGACTTCGCCTATACCTTCGAGACGGATTCCTATGACGGCGCGGACCTGACGCTTTTAGCAAAACACCTTTTCCGTGGAAAGCAGATTACCGATGCGGCGTATATGCAAGATCCGGATTCGCGCCTGTATTTCGTTCGGTCCGATGGCGTCATGCTCTGCCTCGCTTACGTGCAGGACCAGAAAGTCTACGCATGGAGCCATCTCAAGACGGACGGGCAGTATATTTCCGTGTGTAATATCGCGGGCGCAACGAAAGATGAAGTGTATGTGGCCGTCAAACGAGACATCGGCAGCGGAACCGTCACGACGATTGAGCGCCTTTCGGATTTAGCAGAAACGGATAATCCCATGGATTACGTCATGGTAGATTGCGCCGTGCATACAACGAAAGAAGAAGCGACAGATGCTATCACCGTCGAAGCGTTCAACGGAAAGACAGTGACCGTTTTGGCGGATGGACAATATTATGACAATGTAGAAATGGACGGGAATACAGTCACCATTCCGGCGAAGGCAACAGATTGGATTGTAGGCCTTCCGTACACGATGAAGCTGGAAGTTCCCAATGTGGAATTTCAAGACCAGAGAGGTACGGCGCAAGGGCGGACGAAGAAACTCAGCCGCGTCACCTTGCGGCTCATCAACTCCCTCGGTGGGAAAGTCGGAAACGGCGTCGGCGCTTACGATGAAATCAAGTACGATGAATTTTCCGATTTGGAAACAACACTGTATTCCGGGGATAAGGACGTCACCATTCCGAACCAAAGCGCCGAAAAGAACGGGCGCGTCTTGATAGAATCCGATGCGCCGTATCCTTTTAATTTGGCCGGTATCGTGCGAGGGGTCAAGAGCATTGATTAAAAACATATACGGCGTATCCGTCGAGGACGTTAACAAGAAAGACGCCGGAAAGCTGGCAGCGGAACTTGTGGAAAACATGAGACGAGAGGATTATGACGAATCCATCCTCTTCGGTATCGATCCCATGCAAAACGTGCGATTTTCCATCGAAGCGTCCGAAGTTGTTTATACCTTAATGGCAGGGAAGACGCTTTTAGGCGTTTTCGGATTGGGGAAAAGTTCCGCTCCCGTGATTTGGTTTCTGGGGACGGAAGCCGTCAAGAAACATCCGAAGGCTTTGGTCGCGATAGGATACAGTTTCATTGAAGATATGGTGAAAGAGAACGACTACGTCGTGAATTATATTTCCTTGGCCAATCATCCGGCCATCCGATACATCAAGGGCGTCCGGCATGTCGGGCTTATATGTGAGACGAAAGAAGACGGCGTCGGAATGTATTTCAAAATCAGGAGGGGAACATGTGCGGAATTGCAGGGGTGATGATGGGGCTTTCGGCCTTGTCCGGTTACAACCAAATGCAGCAACAGCAGGCGTCCTATGAAGCGCAGGCAAAAGCCTATGAAGCGCAGGCACAGGCCGCAAAGCAGAATCAGAAGATTGCCGAAGTGCAGCGAAGCCAGGTCGCGGACAATTACGCGGAGAAACAAAAGAGCCTGGACGCGCGTCGCCGTCTGGCCTTGGGACAGCAGGCAGCGGAAGCGGGGGCGTCTGGGCTTATGGGGACGGGGTCTGTCTTGGATACCGGAGCCGCTACGCAGGAAGCTTGGAAACAGGACAGCATGAATCTCTTACAAAATCAGAGAAACGACGCGATGAGCGCTTGGATCAACCAGGCGAATTACATCAATCAGGAACGCCAGGCCACGGCGGCGGCGTCGAATACAAGGGCGCAGGCGAAGAAAGCCAAGCTGGCGTCGCTTGTGAATACCGCCGTTTCCATGTATGGCGCTTGGAATACTTACGGCGGAGCGGGCGGCGGGGCGAAGGCGGCCACGCAGCAGGCCACGGCGAGCAGCAGCAATCCGTACTACTGGAATAAATTCACGAAGTACTACAAATACGGGAGATAAATCATGAAGCTCTCACAATACGATCCGCAAATCAATCGAAACATCTTGCAGGGGCGCGTGCAAGCCGTCGACAACCGCGCGGCATGGGGCGGCGATCAATCGGGGCAGGCGGCCTTGGGGCAGGCGATGGGAAATGTTTCCGTGGCCTTAAACCAACAGTGGATGAAAGATCAGAATGATCGTGTCTTTGACGCCTTGAATGAATACGAGCAACAGAAGAATACCGTTCTTTACGATGAAAAGAACGGTCTTTTTAATACCATGCAAGGAAAGAACGCGGAAGGATTGCAGGCGGCTTTCCAAGCGCAAGAAAGCAAAATTCGCCAAGACGTTATCGCCAAATATAAATTGGGCAGTAATTACGCGATGAGTGCTTTCAGAAAACAGGTGGAGCCTTCCTACACATCGACGCTTCGTTCCATTGATGGGCGGCAGCGGAGCGAATTGGAGAAGTATACAGCCAATCAAGATACGATCGATTTTGACAATACCGTCAATCAGATGGTGAGCGATCCTTCTAATACAGGCGCACTTGCGGTGAGTTATCTACAACGAGCGACAGCGCGAGTCGCCGGTTTAGGGCAAGATGAAGCGGCGCAGGAAGTCTACAGAAAGGGACAGGTCAATAAGATGGCCGACAAAACGTTGGCGGTCGCAGTAGAGAATAATGATTACGAAAACGGAATCAGTAACTTGGCCTATTTCAAGTCTGCCGGTGCCGATGCCGCAGTCCTCAATAAATTTGATAACGCCTTTCGGAAACAGAAAAACGTCAAGATGGCCGCGAATGACATCAAGCTTGCGATGGCGAAGTATCCGGATCTCGTTTATATGACTGATGACGAATTGGAAAATGTGTTCGATGCCATTCATCCATATTCGCAAATATCGGGAGACATCGGAAATGCGATTGTCGATTTCGTCAAAAGCAATTACAAGGAAGGTGAGCAGTGGATGGGGAAGGTCACGAAAGACCCTACGATCCAATGCGACTCCTGGACAGCGGATGCCTATGCCCGGATGAATCTTTTTCCGGACGGAGCGATTACACGTGCCGCAGATTTCGGCAGTGCATATCACAAAAACGGTGACGGATACGAGCCGAAGCCGGGAGATTTCATCGACGGAGTAAAACACGTCGGGATTTACCTGGGGAACGGAATGTATATGGCGAGAAATTCTTCCGGCGGAGTGCATACCGGCACGATGGAAGAATGGAACGAATGGTTCGGAGCGCCTCTCGGATATGGTTCGGTATCGGAAGTGGGAGGAAGCACATCCCCGGAAGTGGCGGAAGCCAGACGAAAGGATCTCCTTTCGGAATTCATGAATGCCGTAAAGAAAGAAAGGCACACGGTCGATCAGAGAAACGCACAGGCCGTGGAGACGATGAGGAACACCATCGTTTCCATGAAACAGGCGGGAAGTACCAATCAGGATATCTTCAACTATTTATCCAATATGCAGGATATGAATCCGGGGCTTTCTCGGTACACCGCGTTTAACGTTTTGAAAAATCAATAT
>CAVFWS010000101.1:1050-6428 GCA_963626295.1 Clostridium sp. CAG:138 | reverse complement strand
GCAGAGAAGCGTCAGCGTTCCGCACCTTGTCTCGGAAGAGCGTTCGCCAAGGCGTTTGGAGAGGCCTTCGCCGCTCGCCGGATCGGAAAGCACATATCGCGCATCGTCAAAGAACACGAGACTCCCTTCCGGCCGGGTCCCGTTCGCCCCGCCCGGAAGCAGCAGCGCCACAAGCCCTGGATTGGATGAATCCGACATGGACGTATCGGGGAGGTCAAGCGACACGGCAGGAGCGGGCGCAAGCGAACTGTACAGGAACGAGAACATCGCCATGATCAGCACAAGCGTCAGCCATGGCGCCATCAGCACGAGGCTCTTGAACCATGCGCCATTCATGCGCCCGCGCCTCCAAGCCTCGACACGATGTCGCGCACGGTGGCGTCGAGGTCCGCCGCAAGGTGCTTGAGCCTCGCCCTGAGCAACGCGTGCATGACATGCACGAACACGGCCACGAGCAGCCCTGCGGCCGCACACGCAAGGGCCGGCCCCATGGCCGGTATCAGGTCCGCCCTCGTGGCGAGGGCGTTCCCCGAGATCGCCGCCAGGGCATGGGCAAAGCCGACCATCGTCCCGAAGAGCCCAAGAAGCGGCGATATCTGCGCTACGGTCTGCAGCACGGAAAGGCGCCGCGAGAACCGGCTGGCCTCCGCCCTTGCCGCAACCTCGGCCGCCTCCCTGATTGCGGATGCCGACTCGCGCCGATGCCGAAGCGCCGCCGCCACCACCATCGCCACCGGCGTCTGGGTCTCCTCGCATATCGCCAAAGCCTCCCTCTCGTTCTCCTTGGAGATGAGGTTCGCCACGCCCGCCATGAAATCCACGTAGACGACGTGCGCCCGCCGCAAGTCAATGAACCGGACGAAGAATATGGCCGTGGATGCAAGCCCTATCAGCGCTATCGTCCACAGCACCGGCCCTCCGGAAAGCATTACCGAGATCATCAAGCCCCACCTTTCTTCCTGATTGCGGCGATGCGCCGCTTCGCCTCCCGCGAAGCCGGTACATCCGCCGCCACGACCCTCTCGAGCACCGAGATCGCCGCCTTGTGGTTGCCCGCCGAATCGCTGTAGTCGGCAAGCGAGAATGCGGCCCGCACAAAGAACGCCCTCGCGGCCTCGCCAAAAAGGATGCCCTTCTCCGTGCCTTCGGAATACGCGAGCACCACGTTCCTGTAGTACTGATCCATCGCCATCTTCGTGCGCCGCAGCTTCTCCAGGGCGCGGCCTATCTTGAACGCGACCTCGATTCTGCGGTCTGGAGCCAAGCCGCTGCCCTCGGGGAGGGCCCTGTACGCCGCGATCGCCTCCTCGTAGCATTTCGTGTCCCCTGCCCCCATCGCATAGAGCGCATCCGCCTTGAGCGCCGCCGCCTTGATGGCGCTCGGGCCATCCGGCGTCTGCGTTGCGGCCCTGCCGAAGAGCTGTGCCGCTTCCGCGTACCGGCCGAGCTCCATCAGGGCCTCGCCCTGCACAAGCAGCACCTCGACGAAGAGTTCCCGGTTCGTGGAGGCGCTGTTCGCCGCCATCGTCGCGAAGTCCACGGCCTTGGAGTAGTCCATCATGGCGGCGGACGACCGGGCCGCCCACAGGAGAGCCGAAGCGGCGTCGGGGGAGTCTGGACGGAGGTTTGCGTATGTCTCGAAATAGGTGCGCGCGGCCTCGTACTTGCCGTGGTTGTATTCGTATTTCGCGCACCAGAGCATGAGGTCCGTGCGGAAATCCATGTCTTTCGTCGATGACATCAGGGAAGTCGCGACAGCCTTCGCATCAACGTCCATTCCGGCCCCGTACAGGCACAGCGCCTCAAGGAACCGCATTTCGTCGGACATCCGCGGGGCCAGCTTCGCCACGGCCCTGAAGGACTCCGCCGCCTCGGCGAAGCGGTATCCCTTGTAGCAGGCCCTTCCCCTGCCGAGGTAGGCTTCGGTCGCATCTGCGCCGGCAAGCCTGTTGGATGCGATAAGCCCGTCATAGCGATCCACCGCAACGCCTATCCTGCCCCGCCTAACGTCTATCGCGGCAAGGCGCAGCGAGGCTTTCGCGCCCCATTCGCCGCCATGCCGCTCCAATTCGCCGTATATCGACTCTGCGGCCCCGGAGTCCCCGGCACGCTCCAGGGCATCCGCCTCCGCGAACCGCGCCCGCTCCACGCCATCGCCGCCATACCCGGCGCTTCTCGCGAACGACTCGGCGGCTTCCTGGTAATGCCTGTCCGCAAGGAACGCCTCCGCCTGGCAGAACGCCGCCGTGGCCTTCATCGGCAGGTTCGTCGAAAGCTGTTCGGCGCGCGCGAAAAAGCCGACGGCCTCAGAATGTCGGCCAAGCAGAAACAGCGCCCGTCCGCGCCTATGGAGGATGTCGGGATCGGTCGCCGCCGCTGGGGCTATCTCAAGGTACCTGCGATACTCGTCGTCCGCCCCGGCCGCGTCGCCAAATGCCAGAAGGCTGTCGGCAAAAGCCCTTGCCGCCTGCACGGATGCCTTTTCCCCAGGCGCAGACCTGAGAAGCCCCCGCACCCGCGCGACCCCGGCGGTGCGGGACGACACGTCCGCCATTTCCGCGAAGCCAAGCAGGTATCCGGCGCGAAGCCTTACCTCCCTGCGTTCGGCATGGTCGGCGAGTGGACTCAGCAGCCTGCAAGCCTCGGCATTGCGTCCCGCATCAAAAAGCAGTTCGCCCATGAGGAGCCCGGCATCTTCAGATGCGATTCCATGCATGTCATCGAGATTCCAGGGCGAAATGAGGCTGAGCGCCTCTGCCTTCCTGTTCATGGCGGCAAGGGAACAGGCCTTCAGGAATCTCACCGGCAGCAACAGCTCCTTGTCCGCAAAAGGCGCGTCAAGGGTTTCCAGGGCCGAACCGAACTCGCCTGCGCACACATGGGCACGCGCCCGCCAGAAGCGGAAACGCTCGTCGGTCTCGTCCGGCCAACTGGATAGCCTGCGCTCGATCTCCGCGTCCCGACCGAGCCTCGCAAGGGCCTCAAGGGATACGAGACGCGCGGAAGTGCGCTCCGCGGCATTTGTAGCGGCAAGGTCTGCGGATGACAGGGCCGTCTCCCACATCCCGTCATTCAGCGCCTGGCGAGCGACATCCAGGTCGCCGACGGCAACGGCAATTGCGGGGATCAGGCATCCCGCGAATGTCGCCAGAAGCCTCACACCAAGGCCCCCTTGTAGCCCATCTCGGCAAGCAGACGGTCGTTCCTCATCCAATTCTGCTCCACCTTCACCCAAAGCTCAAGCCTAACCTTGACCCCGAACATCTCGGAAAGCTCCGGCTCCGCCGCCTTGCGGGCGTACTTCAGGGTGCTGCCGCGGGTTCCTATCACCATGCCCTTCTGGGACGGCTTGTTCACGTAGATCGACACGGCGACATCCCATGCGCCCTTCTTTTCGGAGATGTCCTTGACCGCAACGCCTATCTCATGCGGTATCTCCTGGAACAGCCTCGAAAGGAGCTTTTCGCGCACCACATCCGCGATGGCCAGCTTGCGCGGATAGTCGGTCACGATATCGTCGTCGAAAAGCGCCGATCCCGCCTCAGCCATGCCATAGAGGACGCCGGAGAGCGATGGTAGCCCTTCGCCTGTCTTGGCTGAGACCTTCACCCAAACGGGGGCAACCTCGGAGGCATTCCGGGTGGCCGACCAGCTGTCACGGTACATCGTCTCGAAAAACGGGCTCTTGTCGCACTGGTTCAGGACGAACACGCACTTTGCGGGCTTTTCGCGGGCGACGCGGGCCATCCACCCCTCGTCCTCGATCTGCGGAGCGTTCGATGCGTCGAACACGACGCACAGGATATCGGCGCCTGCGCTCGAAGCCCTCGCCATGCCGTTGAGCAGCCTCCCCAGCGGGCCTTCCGCCTTGTGGAGGCCGGGCGTATCCACCAGCACAAGCTGCCCGCGCGGATCCGACACGATGCCGCGTACGGTGTTTCGCGTAGTCTGCTCCACCGGAGAGACTATCGACACCTTCTCGCCGACGAGAGCGTTCACGAGCGTCGATTTGCCGGCATTGGTCCTACCGACTATGCCGACTATCGCCGCTTTCCTCATTGCCGTATCCTGCGTGATGCCCATGCTGCCATCCCATGCCTGAAATGTGGCGATTATAGCACAAAAAAGAGAC
Source organism: Clostridium sp. CAG:138 (assembly GCA_963626295.1). Taxonomy (GTDB): domain Bacteria; phylum Verrucomicrobiota; class Kiritimatiellia; order RFP12; family UBA1067; genus UBA1731. The sequence goes on along the minus strand of CAVFWS010000101.1, from coordinate 2,296 downwards.
CTGCGCAGGGTTGCGCGGCCTCTTTTTCGCCCTTGATGCCCAAGGATTGTGGCGGCCACTACTTGGCTTCGTCACCATACCCCTTGGATGTGAGGTATTCAATGACCTTGCCGACCGTGGTGAGCTTTTCGGCATCCTCTTCAGGAATCGCCGCGCCGAATTCCTCTTCGAACGCCATGATGAGTTCTACGGAATCGAGGGAATCTGCGCCGAGATCGTCGATGAACGACGCTTCCGGTGTCACCTGCTCGGCGTTGACACCGAGCTGATCGACTATAATCTCCCTGACGCGATCTTCAAGTTTACCTGCCATATTCTTAAGTCTCCTTTTTGCTGAAACGGGAGGTAAGATACCAAATCCCCCCAACGAAAGCAAGAGAAAATTCCTGCGTTGAGATTCTGCGAAAGCGCCTACGGCGCATCCCTCCGCCATAGCCCGGCGACGCGGGCATTGAAGAGCGGGTTCAGGAACTCCGGGTCGATATCCTCGCGCGGCATGACGCGCCGCGTGTCGTCCTCGCCCCACGCCGCACACCGGGCGCCGTCCGCGACCGCCGCGAAGAGCTCCCTCGCGAGGGCGAGCGACGCCGCGTCAGGCTCGTGGCCCCCCGCGTGCGGCCTCCAGAGCAGCATGCCGCCCGCCTCCCGGTAGCGGCACGCGAACGTCCGCCCGATGCGGAACCGCGCCGAGTCCCCCACCCCGCACGCGACGAGCGCGGGAGGCCCGCCACGGGGCGGCTCCGGGAACACGCCGCACCCGACCGCGCCCACGCCGCGCGCCGCCAACCCCAGCACAGGGGAAGGAGCGCACACGCGAGCGCCGCCGCGTGGTTCGGGTTGCCGAAGCCGAAGGAGAGCCGGTCAGCCATGAGTCCCCAATAAAAAGGATCTGTCAACCCATACGACATCCTTTCCCCTCATCTATCTCTTTCAACCAAGACTTGACCTGGTTACGAACTTCTTCAATGGACAGTTCCTTGGTTACGATTCGTCTGAATACTTCACGCGCTGTAGATATCTTCTTTATCTTAAATTCAAACGTATCTACCGCACGGAGCAATGTCTCAAGCTCGTCAACCTCTCCACACATGACAGCCATCATGCCATAGTAGTAGAAGCAATATGCCTGGTCACGGAGGAATACTTTGCGATTCCACAGCAGAGACTCGTCTAATTCGCCGCGCCTTGCCTTCAACACAGAACCCCACGAAGTTCGTAACATCGACAACGCCAAACCATATTCATG
>CAVFWS010000101.1:0-1040 GCA_963626295.1 Clostridium sp. CAG:138 | reverse complement strand
CACCTCTACAATACCATCGATATCCACGATGGAGCGGCGCGGTCTCGCACCCACCAAGTGCAGCAATAAGAACCCATGACATACAAAAATATTTCATCCCATATCCTTTCATTCCTTGCATTCACAATATTCGAGCCATATGGGATCGACGTTCGGCAACCTCAACAAGCCCTGAAGATAGTTTATGAAATCAGCGAAAATATCATAGCTGGTTTCAAGAAACCCGAATATGTAGGCAATCGGCATGGATGGTATGTTTACCAAGAAATCAGGCAACCCCCACTCATTCACCAATCTGTCCACCCATGAATCATGTATGGCAGCAAAGTAATGCGCATTAGGAAAATTGCCTTCCATGAAATTCATTATGCTATTTGTCGGGTTGAAAAACGGCACTCCATCTCTACCCATAAAGTAATGCCGTCCATCCCCAAACAATGAGGGATAAACCCAAATGCCACAACCACAAGGGCTACAACTACATCCATAAGCACAGCCCCCTCCCATAATATCCACGCACTCGGTCACCCAGCTGTTGCAGTACGCCAGCTGGTTCCAGCCATCGGGGTATCCGAGCGGGTCCGCAGTCTGCCACTTCGCGAGGTCCGGGCGGTAGTTCCTGTACAGGAACGCATAGCCGAGGCCCTCGACCTGCGGCTTGCCAGTGAAGAACGCGCCTCCGCCCGCGCCCGACAGGGGCTCGCCAAACGCGGTCAGGGCCACCGCCGAGCACCTGCGGGCCGACTTCGCCACCACCGTCGTGCCGAGCAGGTCGTTGAGGTAGGCCGTCCCCTCAGACGACACAATCGGGTTGCCCCCTCCGACGTGAGGCTCGTTCACGAACCCCTCGTCGCCGCGCCTGACGAGCGCGAGGCCGTCCCACGCGAAGTCCTCCACCCTCCCGTCGCCGTAGTCCGCAGTCGCAAGCTGCCCGTCCACGTGGTACGTGTAGCGGAACGTCCTCCCGCCCTCCGTGACCGAGAGTACCTTGTCGAGGTAGCCGTAGCGGTAGGCCCTACCCCCTTCCCTCACGAGCCGCC
>CAVFWS010000100.1:0-6433 GCA_963626295.1 Clostridium sp. CAG:138 | reverse complement strand
TTTTCCGTGCGGATCAGAGCTTTCCGTGCGAAAGGACGGCGTCCGCCACGTAGAGAATCGGGTCTCCCTCCGGGATCTCGTCCATCCTTGCGGTGAGCTCCGCCGATATCTCGGCGGCGACGCCATCCTCCACCTCGCGGTCAAGGAACGCCTTGACCTCCGGGGTCTCCTTCAGGTAGAGCGCGAAGGCCGTCACTATGGCCTTGTCGCCGTCGTCGTGCCCAACCTCCTCGCCCACGCGGGCCTCTTCCTCGAGCGTCCGCAGCCAGGTGTCCCTGATGCGGTCGGCAAGGGCGTCCATCAGGTTCCTGATCCTCTCCTTCGGCGTTTCTCCGATGTCCGTCGGCAGCGGTCCCGCGGCCTTCATGGTCCGGTATAGCCTCAGGGCCGCCATGGCGTGGAGGCGCTTGCCGCACGTGGCCACGGCATGGATGACGAGGCTCCTGAGGCGCTCGTCCGTGAGCAGGCCGGCGCGGGCCTCCAGCTCGGCGGCGCGGGCCTCGAGCTCGCGGATGCGCCCGGCCTCCCTGCGCTCCCGCTCCTCGCGCCGCCTGCGGGCCTCCTCCGGGTCCTGCGGCTGCGCCGGCTCCGCGGCCCCGGCCTCCCCCGTCCGGTTCCTCGGCGCCGGATGCGCGAGCGGCATCCCGAGGCGGAGGCGCCTCCCGAACTCGACGGCGAGTCCGCGCAGCGCCTGCGCGCCCCTCCTGCAGGCGCCGGCCCACTCCTGAAGCTCGATGCAGAGCCGCGACGCCTGGAGGAGGGCCGCCTCGTCCTCGCCGTCGAAATCCCGCGTGAACTTCTCCTTCCCCTGCAGACGGTATTCGTTGACCGGCGACCGCAGGCGGTCGAGATAGGCGTTCTCCAGGCGGACGGTCTCCTCCTCCGTGAGGCGGAGGCCCGGCGCGTCGTTGGGGTTGACGCGGCGCGCGAACTCGCGGACGAACGCGCGCGTCCGCGCACAGATCTCGCAGATCACCTCGCCGTTGCGGCGAAGCCTGTCGAGGTCGGCGGGACGGTTCTGCCGCCGCGCCTGCTTCACCTCATTGTAGACGAGCCTGTCGAGGTCCCATTCGCCGCGCCGGATGAAGATCCTCTGCTCGTCGGGCAGGAGCGGGACGCGCCCGCGCAGGTGCGCCATGACGGCCTCCTTCGCCTCGTGGGCAGCGAACACGTCGTCCATCGCCGCGATTACCCTGTCGAGGCTGCCCTTCGCCTCCCGCGCCACGCGGGGGATGAAAGCCCTGAATGCGGGGTGCGCGAGCGCGTCCGCCTCCGCGATGCCGAAGCGCCCGGCGAAGGCGCGGCGGAGTCTCCCGACTTGCGCCATGACGTCGCCGCCGGCGTTTAGGAGGCAGGCCCCGAGCTCGTTCGGCCGCCCGGTGCGCGGCGAGAAGAACGCCGTGCCGCCGAGGCCGCGCTCGACGCCGGAGAGCTGGCGCAGGACGAGCGGGCCCGGCACGCCGGCGCGGATGCTGTCGCGGAAGAACCGTCGGGACCGCTCCACGTTCCCGACGATCTCCGGGTCCTTCAGTATCTCCGCCTGGAACACGTCCGCCGCGCCCGCGAGCAGCGCCGCCTTCACGACGGCGGACGGAGCGGCATCGATGCGAGCGCGGAGGCGCCCGAAGGCGCGGGCGCACAGGGCGTCCATCAGCGCCGGGTCGCTGACGCTGTCGTGCGAGTCCAGGTAGTCGTCCCTCGCGTCGAGCGGGAGGTTCGCGAGGGCGTCCGCGGCAAGGTCGCGGAGCGTCTGCGCGTCCATCAGATCGAGGCCGGCCTCGAGGTCTTCGGCGATCCGGTCGAGCGTGCCGCGGTCGAGCGCGGCGAACCGCTCCACCTGCGCGGCGGCGATCCTCCCGGCATCCTCCGCCGACAGTGCGCCCTCGATCCGGACGACGCGGCCGGAGCCGATCTTCGCGGCGTATTTCGCGCTGCCGAGGTGGCGCATCTCGGAGTTGGTGATGGGCGCGCCCATGTGGTCGGCGACGTCCGTCTCGCCGTCCTTCCACCACTTGTCGGCGAGCTCCGCCCCGTCCGTCCGCTTGCCGTCCAGCGTCGTCCACTCGAATACGACCGTCTCGCCGCGGGACTTGAAGAAGTCGAGGCCGAGCTTGCTCGTCTGCCGCCAGAAGGCGGTCATCGCCACGTGGTCGAGGATGCGCCGGGCGAGGGGGGCCTTGTCCTCGGGCGCGTGGCGCGCGACGATCTCCGCGATCTTCGCCTCGATGCCCCGAATGTCCAGGTCGCCGAAGTCCGTGTCGACGATCTCCACGATCGAGTCCGCCACCGCGCCGGTCACGACGTTCACGTCGGGGAATTCCTTGATGACGCGGGGGTCGGTGTTCTTGCGCACCATGTCGTGGACGGCGGCCGTAAGCCCGTGGCGGACGACCTCGCCGGCCCAGCCCGTCCGCTTGCCGGCCGTCGCGTCCGAGCGCGCCCGGCGGATCTTCGAGAAGATGTCGAGGTCGCGCCAGCGGAGGAACCGCGCCCAGTCCGCCCGGTCCTTCCGGGTGATGGAGTCGTCGTCCCTGGCCTCGCTGTATTCCCATGTGCGGCGGTCGTTGTCGCGCACGAAGGCGATCGTAAGGGCGGCGCTCTCGTCGGAGCCCTTCAGGCCGATGGCCTCGTTGTAGCCGTTGATGAGCTGCGAGCAGATGGAGGTGCGGACGGCGCCGTCCTCCTCGCCCTCCGCCACCATCTGGTTGACGAGCCTGAGGGACGGGTCGCGGATTGCGGAGAACCCGTAGAGCGCGAACTTCCCGCCGGCCTTCTGGGCTATCGCCCCCTTCTCGGCGCGGATCGTCCGCTTCAGGTTCTCGCGGAAGCCGGTCGCGGCGGCCACCTCGCCGAGGTCCCTGGCGATCGAGTGGCGCGCGACGAGGTCCTTAAGGCGGTTCAGCACGGCCGCTCGGCGGGAGCCGTAGAAGAGGCCCTTGAGGAGGTCGTACTCGGCGAAGCGGACACGCGGGTCGTTCGGGTCCGCGAACGAGACGCGGAAGGCGCGGCCGTCCACCTCGATCACCATGTCGCGGAACTCGCCCTGCGCCCCTGCGGGGGCGCGGAAGGCATCGAGGGTGATGTCCTCTGCGCGCTGGAACGCGGCATCAATGCGAATCGGCATGGGTCAACCTCCCTTTCTCTTCTCTCGGTCTCGCGGCTTGTTTGTGCCGTCTACGCGCCACGCCCCGCGAAGGTTACAGCGTCGCGCACATCTCGGCCGCCGCACGGCATTCCCTCTGCTATGCCGCGTGCCCAGCGCGGAAGCCGGAATCTCCTTTGGCATCGACGGGGCGGCACCTCGCGCCCGCTCCCCGCGTGACCGTGTTGGCAGGGCGCATGTCACCCGAGCGAAGCTCGCCTTGCGAAGCAAGGTCGCTAGAGGTGTGCGTCCTCGACACGACGCCACGACCAGGCAAATCCAACGGCAAACCCTTGACTCGCGGCTGCATGCAGGGCCGTTGGAAGAAGGATTCGCTTAAGACGCATCCGACGCCCGCGAGACGTACGCAATTTTGCGTATTGAAGATTGAGAATGGCATATCGCTTTCATCTGTGCCTTGGGCGATAACGCCATGTGAAAGTAAGGCACAGAAGGAAATCGTCGGTCCGCATACTTGAATTTTGCGTGTTGGTGGCGTAAAATACGCATCCGATTGAATTCAAGGAGTAATACTGATGGCCATTACCGACGAGATGCGGCGGCATTCAGCCGCACACCTGACCGCACGTGCGGTCGTGAACCTTTTTGACAATGTGCAGGTTGATATCGGGCCTGCGACAGAAGATGGGTTCTACTACGATTTCGATCTGGAGCACAGGCTATCGCCAGAGGATTTCCCGAAGATCGAGAAGGAAATCGCTCGGCTCATCGCGCTTGACGAGCCTTTCGTGCAGAAGGATGTCTCCGTGGATGAGGCCAAGAAGCTGCTTGCGGGGCAGAAATACAAGCTTGAGCGGCTTGCCGATGTCGAGGCGTCCGGCGAGGCGATCTCCACCTACGCCGTCGGCGACTACGTGGAGATGTGCCGCGGTCCGCACGTGGAGCATTCGGCGCAGATCGGTGCGGTGAAGCTGATGAAGGTAGCCGGGAGCTATTTCCGGGGGGACGAGAAGAACAAGATGCTGCAGCGCATCTACGGGATCGTCGGCAAGGATCAGGCGGAGCTGGACGCACACCTCGCAAGGCTTGAGGAGGCGAAGCGCAGGGATCACCGCGTACTCGGCAAGGAGCTTGAGCTTTTCACGATCACGGATGCGGTCGGGCCGGGGCTTGCGCACTGGCTGCCGCGTGGCGCTCGCATCCGTGTGGCGATAGAGGACTACTGGCGGCGGCGCCACTACGAGGCGGGATACGAGATCGTATATACGCCGCATGTCGGCAAGTCGAGCCTTTGGGAGACTTCGGGTCACCTTTCGTTCTACAAGGATGGCATGTTCCCCTGCATGAAGGTGCAGGAGGGCGACGGCAGCGATGCGTACATACAGGAGTACTACGTAAAGCCGATGAACTGTCCGTTCCACATCCAGTGCTACCAGTTCAAGAAGCGGTCGTACCGCGACCTGCCGGTGCGGTATGCGGAGCTCGGCACGGTATACAGGTACGAGAAGGACGGCGTACGCCACGGCCTTTTCCGCGTGCGCGGCTTCACGCAGGACGATGCGCACATCTTCTGCACGCCCGAGCAGATCGTGCAGGAGATCAAGTCGACGGTCGAGTTCGCGAAGAAGATGCTCGGCAAGTTCGGGTTCCACGACGTGCAGGCGTACCTCTCCACGAAGCCGGCAAAGGCGGTCGGGGATCCTGCGCGTTGGGAACAGGCCACGCAGTCGCTCCGCGACGCGCTCGACCAGGAGGGGATGAGCTATGAGGTCGACGAGGGCGGCGGAGCGTTCTACGGCCCGAAGATCGACATGAAGATCAAGGACGCGCTCGGAAGGCCGTGGCAGCTCGGGACGGTGCAGTTCGACTTCAACCTCCCGGAGCGCTTCAACCTCACGTACGTCGGGGCGGACGGCAAGGAGCACCAGCCCTACATGGTGCACCGCGCCCTGCTTGGATCCATCGAACGCTTCTTCGGCATCCTGATCGAGCATTACGCCGGCGCATTCCCGCTGTGGCTTGCGCCCGAGCAGGTGCGCGTGCTGCCGATCACCGACAAGCAGCTCGGCTACGCGAAGAAGATACAGTCCGCGCTCAGGGCGGCAGGATACCGCTGCGAGGTGGACGTCTCGGCGGAGAAGCTTGGGGCCAAGATCCGCAATGGCACAATGATGAAGGTGCCGTACATGGTCATCGTCGGCGGCAAGGACGAGGCGGCCGGCATGGTCTCGGTTCGTGCGCGTACGGATGGAGACAAGGGCCAGATGAGGCTTGAGGACTTCATGTCCATTCTCGGTGCGGAACTTGAGGGATGATCTGAGCCTGATTGTCCGAACCGATCCGCTTTTGCGTGTGAAGGGAGTGCTTCCCCGTGAAGATAACGCTGAATCCAGACAAGGATGTCGTCCGGACGGTTCAGGACGGGCTGAAGCGCACGGGCGGGTATTGCCCGTGCCGTCTCCAGCGCACCGTGGACACGAAGTGCATGTGCAAGGAATTCCGCGACCAGATAAGGGATCCCGGGTTCGAGGGGTTCTGCCATTGCCTGCTGTACCACAAGAGCCTTGAGAAGTAAGCCTACAGGAACGCGGCATCGCAGTGGAGACGCCGGACGTCCGCGCCCATTCCAGATAGAGGCGCTGTACGACGATGACGACATAATCGTCGTGAACAAGCCCGCCGGCATTGTCGTCCACCGCGCCCCCGGATATCCGTCCGGCACGATGTGCGACCTTCTCCTGACGCGCTACCCGGAGATGGCTGGCGTGGGTAGCGCGGAGCGGCCTGGGGTCGTGCACCGTCTCGACCGCGATACGAGCGGAGTGATGGTGTTCGCGCGGAACCAGAGGGCATATCTTGCGTTGCGTCGGGAATTTGAGGGCCATGGATGCGTGCGCAAGACATACATTGCCGTGACTCACGGGGCTCCGAAGCCGCCGACCGGAGAGCTGCGCACGCTGATAGGTCGCAAGCCCTTCGATCCGAAGCGCATGGCGGTTGTCGATCGGGACGGCAAGCCTGCCGTCACCAGATGGACGGCGCTTTCGCGTCATGGTGCGCTCGCCATGGTGGAATTCACCATAGAGACGGGACGCACCCATCAGATACGCGTGCATGCCGCGCATCTCGGCCATCCGATCGTCGGGGATCCGCTATATGGCGATGCGGCGAGGGACATGAACGTGTCGCCGCGCCCATCGCGTCCCCTGCTCCATGCCGTAATGCTCTCGTTCCGGCATCCGTCCACGCAAAGGCAGATGGAGTTTGCCGCAGAGCCGCCTCCGGATATCATCTACGTGCATAGCCGCAGCTGAGGCGAGTCCCATTACC
>CAVFWS010000099.1:1415-6464 GCA_963626295.1 Clostridium sp. CAG:138 | reverse complement strand
AATGGCGGGAATTGAGTTTCCCAAAAGGCAACACTTTTGGGTTGAAAAAAAAAAAACACTTTTGGTATCATCTCGGCCGTGTACACAATAGGAGGCCGATCTCATGAGACGCATCATCTTCGGACGCATCATCTTCCTGGCCGCCGCAGCGGCGTCGTCCATGGCTGCCATGGCCGTTGAGACGAATACGTACTACACGGTGACGGTGGATGATGGCACGTATGATTCGCCCGTGGCGCTTGATTCCCTCAGCGTAACGGTGGAGACGGCAGACGGGACCTCCTCGGCGAGACCTTTCACGGAAGCCAGCGCGGGCTTCGGGGCTGGGCCCGCGATCTTCCGCAAGCGCGGGAAGGGGTGGATGATGTCGTCGACCGGGATGGCGGGGTTCACGGGCGAGATCCGGATAGAGGAGGGCGCGTTCATGGTGAGCACGAATCTCATGACGGGTCCGATCGACCTCGAGACGGCCCCGACGGTCGTCGTCTCGAACGGAGCCTCGTTCGCGCTTGCCGCCACGGACGAGACCTGCCCGACGTCCGGATCGGGCGGCGCCCCGGGCAGCCTGCGGCTGATGAACGCCTTCCGCCTCTCCGGCGAGGGCGTGGACGGCCTTGGGGCGATAGCGAACCTGCTCGGGAACAACCAGCAGTACCTCTTCTACGGCACGTGGTCGCTTGACGGCGACACGCTCCTTTCGGGAAGGAGCTCCATGAGGTATGACGTATCCGGCGAACCCTCCTTCATATGGCTGAACGGGCATACCCTTACGGTGAGGCGCGGCGACGGGATGCCGTATTGGAGCCTGTGCCTCGGTGTCGCGCAGGTCTGCGACGGCCATGTGGTGGTGGACGGGTGCGGTATGATCGTGCAGGGCGGGCGGCGCGCCGGCTTCTACAGCTGGCAGGGCGACGAGCGCAACACCCTCACCATGACAAACAGGGCGTCTCTCAACCTCTACAACAATTACGTGTCCATCCCTTGGAGCGTCAGGTTCTGCGATGGCGCGACGTTCATTAGCGGGGGAAACGCAAGAGAATCCTCCCGCAGCGACGTCGGGTACACGAATCAATGCAACTTCCTGTCGGGCCCCGCGACCATCGATGGGAGAGTGAGACTGCTCGGGACATATGCCTACGCGGGATTCACGATCCCGCGGATATCGTCGGGGAGCGGGTCCGTCGACGTTGGCGGCGCATGGCTCAACCTCGTCTCCCCGAGCCGCGGCTACCTCGGGCAGATCTCCGTAGATTCGTGGAATTCCGCCTGGGGCGCGCGGTATCCGGCCGGGCTTGCCCTGTACTCCCCCGGCGCGTATGACGGGAATGCGGCTGGGGTGGCGCTTACGAACGCGGAGGTGCGGCTCATGACGGACGAGAGGTACGACCTCCCGGCGGTGGCCTTCAGCATATCCTCCGGCACGAACTTCGCGTTCAGCGGCGGGGGGTGTTCGAACACGTGCGCCTCGCTGAGGAAGGATGGCGGCGGCACGCTCGACCTTTTTTCGAACGTATCCGTGACCGGGAGGTTCGAGCTTGCCGACGGGACGCTTCGCTTCAGCCCCATGAGGAAATACCACTCTACGATGGGCGGACTCTGGAAGTGCCTGGTCCCGCAGGACGATAGGGACGCGGAAAAGCCGAGCTCCTCGCATGCGTTCATGAACGACGCCTCCTTCCGCTCGAACGAGGTCGTCTCCTGCTGCGACCTGCTTAAGACCCCCACATACCCGCCATGGGAGAAGTACACGTCCGTCGCATGGGGCGGGTACGTGTGGAACCGTTCGCCGACGAACGAGACGTGGCGCTTCGCGGCGTCGATCTGCGGATATTCGCGCCTCTGGATAGACGGCAAGAGGTGGCTCACGACAGACGACAACCAGGGCGTATCGTTCGCGAACGTGGCGATGGCCCCCGGCTGCCACGAGTTCGTGTTCAAGGTGAACCCTCGCGCCTACTACCTTCCCGGCTCGGCCCACGGGGTGAGGAACCTCGAATGGAAGGACGGTGCGCTTGGGCTGATGGTGAGCAGGACGTCCGTCACCAGCACGAACAGCGACGACTTCGTGTTCCTGGAGGACTACTGCTCGTACACGAACGTCAGCGCGGGAGGGGTCGGCTACATCTTCACGCGCGACGCGAGGGACGTGGGCGAATTCGATCCGGACGCGCTGGCGGAACTCAATGCCATGGAGCGGCCTGTCGCGAGCATTGCCTGCAATCCGGGGACGGCCATTGACCTTGGCGACGGCAACGAGGCGCCGCTGTTCGTCGGCGTCCTCGAGGGCGTGACGGCGGTCAGGAACGGCGGCCTGACGATAGGCAAGTCGTGGAGGCTCGACCCGAACCGCCTCAAGGCCGGCGGCACCCTTTCCGTAGAGGGGACGCTTGCGTTCGCCGACGGCTGTACGCTTGATTGGGAGGATCTGTCGCTTTTGCCGCGTGCAAGCGACTATGTGATCGCCGTCGCGGCCGGCGGCATTGAGGGATTGCCGAACTGGAGTCCGGCGGCGGGGTCGAACGACAGCCGCTGGCACCTCGCCAAGGAGAGGGACGCCGACGGGAACGATGCCCTGACGTTCCGCTGGCGTGCCGGCATGATCGTGATCATGAGGTAGAGACACATGAAAAACATCCTTTGCGTAGCGTGTTTCGCAGTTGCCGCTTCAGCCGCAGGCGGCGCGGCTTCGGACAATGGAGCGGGGCGCAATGTCGTATTCGAGCCCGGCCGGGCGGAGGTCGTGCTTGCGCCCGATGCGCCCGGCGCGGCGGCGTTCGCCGCGTCCGAGGCGACCAACTTCCTGTCCCGCGTCCTTGGCGCTCCGGTGCCAATCGTCCATCGTCCGACAGGCAATGGGACCGCCTCTCTCGTCCTTGGCGCCAACGAGTGGAGCGTCGCGGCGGGGGTATCCCCCGACGAGTCCGTGCGCGACGGATTCCGCATTCGCGCTGCGGGGGACAGCGTCTACGTGGTCGGCAATGACGACGACGTGGACGTCCCTGCCCTGATGAGGCGCGGAGCGCACAATGCCAGCTTCCGCAGCGGGACGCTCTTTGGCGTATACGAATTCCTCGAGCGCTTCGCCGGCGTGCGCTTCTACTTTCCGGGCGAGATGGGCACGGTCGTGCCGAGTGCGGGGAGCATTGCGGCAAGCGGCGACATTTCGGCGAGGCCGGAGTTCACCGTGCGCGACTGCCGCGTCTCGGGCGCAGGGACGTGGCCTGACGACATTGGCGAGGACGGCCCCGTGAGGATATCCGAAAAGGAGGCGAATGGACTTCGCCTGCTCTACAGGCTTCGCCTGCGCGAATGCGCGGAGCGGCCTCCGTGCTGCCATGGGCAGAACCGGTTCCGCATCGCGGAGCGCTTCAGCGACACGCATCCGGAGTATTTCATGCTGCGGAAGGACGGCACGCGCTGCACGGGCACGAAGTTCGAGCACAGCTGGCAGGGGCGGCAGCTCTGCCACACCTCGCCCGTCTGGGACGTGATCAGGGATGAGACCATCGAGCGCATACGCAAGGGCGAGAAGAGCGTCGACGTAATGCCGCAGGACGGCATGCAGCCGTGCTGGTGCGCCGCCTGCCAGGCGCGTTTCTGCACGACTAACTTCTCGCTGTCGTCCGGCTACGCGACAGACCTGATCTGGTCCAACACGGTCGCGGTCGCGAAGGCGATCACCGCCGCCGGACTCAATGGATCCGTCTCGCAGATGGCGTACGGAACGTATCGAAACATCCCGGACATGGACATCCCCGAGAACGTCAACCTTGTCCTGGCGGTTGGCGGCCCGTGGAGCGAGTCTCGTCCCGACATCCGCGACAGGCAGGTGGAGTTCGTGCGCGACTGGTCGCGGAAGCTAGGACGCAAGGTCGCGTGGATATGGACGTACCCGATGAAGAACTACGGACGCCTCCAGGCGCCGGGCGTGCCGCAGCACGCCCCGCACGCGTACCTGTCGTTCTATGGACGGGTGGCGCCGTACATCGAGGGTTCGTTTGTCGAGACGGACTGCGCCAGGGGCGCAACGCTTCACCTGATACACAACTACCTCAACTTCTATGCGTTCTCGAAGTTCGCGTGGGACCATTCCTTCGACCTTGATGCCGCCCTTGCGGAGCATGACAGGCTCATGTTCGGGGCCGGCGCGGAAGAGATGGGCAGGTTCTTCGGCCGCCTTGAGAAACTGTGGATCGGCAAGGTGGCGATCCCAAGCGTGATCGGAGAGACGGAGATAGGCCCAGTGATGATAACGGGACCGTCGGAACTTGACCTCTGGACCAGGATCTACACGCCGGAGGTGATCGCGGAGCTGGGCGGGTATCTGGATCGGGCCGCAGAGCTCGCCGGCGCCGATTCCATGGCATCGAAAAGGATCGCATGGATCCGCGCGGGCTTCCATGAGACCCTGCTGGAGGCGTCCTCCGCGTTCCTTAAGGACATTTCCGTGGATCGCGAGCTTTCCCGTCGCGCGTCGTCCGCGGCGACGAACCTGCTGGACGGGGTAGGATACTCCCTGCCGAAGGGATGCTACCGCGACAAGACGACGTGCATCACGCCTTCCGGGTCGGTGAAGGTCGTCGCCGCAGGGAATCTCTACGTGGGAGTGCCGCTAAGCGGAAGGCTCCGGCCAAACACAAGGTACCGCCTTTCGTATTTCATAAGGCTTGATGGGCTGAGGCCCGCAAACGGCCGGGGTGGCGCATGTGCGGAGTATGAGGAGTACGCCCCAAAGTATCGTGCAGTGCGGATGCCATCGGGCAAGTGTTGGCAGGGGACGCGAGAATGGATCCACCAGGGCGGAGAGTTCGTCACTGGCCCCCTTGCCGACCAGCCGCAGAGCCGTCCGCATTTCTGGCTTCGCGTGTTTAACTCTACGGGAACGGTCTGGTTCGACGGCATGCGGATAGAGGAATGCGCAAGATAGGCGGAGAGTCCTCTGCGGACGCGACAAGTCGCGTCTCTCCCGAATAGCCGGCTTGTGGTATAATACGGCGCATTGAAAGGGAGGCAATTGCCCCAAAGGAAAGGTGGCCGATAGGATGAATA
>CAVFWS010000099.1:0-1405 GCA_963626295.1 Clostridium sp. CAG:138 | reverse complement strand
GGTTGCGGGATGCTGCACGTTCTGCGAGCCCGAGCAGGCCCCCAATACGCTGTCCGAGAAGGAGAAGGCAGAGGGCTGGCAGCTCCTGTGGGACGGCAAGACGTCCGCCGGGTGGGTGGGCGTGAAGACGAAGTGCAAGGAGTTCCCCGACCATGGCTGGCAGATGCGCAAGGGCGTGCTGACCGTCCTCCCGCGCAAGGGCATCTCGAACGGCAAGTGGATAGACCTCCCGCCTGAGGACGAGAAGCTCGGCGGCGGCGGCGACATCTGCACGGTCAGGAAGTTCAGGGACTTCATGTTCAAGTTCGACTTCCGCCTCACTGACAGCGCGAATTCCGGCGTCAAGTACTTCTACGACGAGACACGGAACAGGGGCACCTGCGAGGAGTACCAGATCCTCGACAAGGGCCATCCGGACTGGAACAAGGGCGAGGACGGCAACCGCCGAGTCGCGTCCCTCTACGACCTCATCCCCGCCAACGCCGAGCGCGTCTGCAACGGGATCGGCGAATGGAACACTGGCATGGTCGTCTCGAAGGGACAGCACGTGGAGCACTGGCTGAACGGCAAGAAGGTGCTGGAGTACGAGCGCGGCTCCGAGGCGTTCCGCAAGGCGGTTGCGGAATCGAAGTACGCGACGTGGGGGACTGACGGCAACAGGTGGGGTGAGATCCCGGAAGGGCGCATCCTGCTGCAGGACCACTCGGATTCCACGGTCTCCTTCCGCAACCTGAAGATCAGGGAACTGTAGTCCGAAGGCGGGCGGCAGGCCGTCACGTGGCCGATGCGCTGCGGTCCGCCTTCCGCATTCGCCGCGGCGATGCGCCGAATCGGGCGCGGTAGACCTTCCGGAAGGCGGATTCCGAGGCGTAGCCGCAGAGGCTGGCCACGACCTTTACCGGGCGGCTCCGTTCGCCGAGAAGCTCACGCGCCCGCTCGAGGCGAACGCGCTGGATCTCCTCAAGGATCGAGTGTCCGGTCGCCTCGCGGAAGTGCAGCTCGGCCGTCCGTCGCGCCCCCTCGAGGACTTCCAGGACGTCACGGCTGCGCAGTCCCTCGCAGGCCTTCTCGCGGATGAGCTCTATGGCCTTGGTGACGCGGCTGTCGGCGCCGCCGCGCCGCCGCGTCGATTCGCGCCGGACGACCATCAGCGGCCGCACGACGAGGGCTGCCGGCGCGCGGCGGGCGCACTTGAACTGCCCGGCGATCAGGCGCGCGGCGAGGAATCCCATCTGCTCGTTGTCGGCCAGCACGCTCGAGAGCTGCGGACGCGGCCTCAGGCAGATCGACTCGTCGTTGTCGACGCCGACGAGCGCGACCTCATCCGGGATCTTCAGCCCCTCGGCCGCGCAGAGGCCCCGCACCAGGTTGGCGACCTCGTCGTTCGCGGCGAAGACGCCGCAGG
>CAVFWS010000098.1:0-6553 GCA_963626295.1 Clostridium sp. CAG:138 | reverse complement strand
CGCGCGCCCGTTTCGTGGTCGGCCCGCAGGGCCCGGACAAGGCGCCGAAGCAACCTCACCCGCCGCTCGGGTCGCCTCGCCCGCTTGCCGTCGGACAACAGGTTTTGCTATACTACGCGCACATCCCTATGGGATGGTAGTGGAGTTAAAGATAATGGACAGCAAACTTTACGTCAATCCGCCGCTTGTGGACCGCGCCTACCACTGGGAGGGCAAGAAACAGCCCCGTACGAGGAAAGAGCTGGATGCGTTTTTCAAGAGCGCCGCAATCCGCAAGGTGAAGCGGGACATTTGCGAGATGGGCCGCCGCATCTACGCCAGGGGATATACGGATGGCAACGGAGGCAACCTCTCAGTGCGCGTAGGCGAGGATCTGGTCCTGTGCTCCCCGACCCTTTGCTGCAAGGGCTTCATGAAGGAGGAGGATATCTGCCTCGTCGACATGAACGCCGGCCAGCTCTGCGGATATCGTCCGCGCACTTCCGAGGTCAAGGTGCACATAGCGATGATGAAGGCGACCGGGATGAACGCCTGCATGCATTGCCATCCGCCGCACTGCAACGCATTCATATTCGCCGGCCAGGTGCCGCCAAACGGCATCAACCCGGAGGCCGACATATTCCTCGGGCAGATTCCGCTCGCCCCGTACGGCACTCCGGGGACTGATGAAGTCGCGGCAAATGTGGCCGAAGCCGCCAAGCGGTCCAATGTGGTGTTCATGGAGAACCACGGCATTGTCTGCGGCGGACGCGACATAGAGGAGGCGGAGTGGTTCGCGGAGAACGCCGATGCATTCTGCCAGTGCTGCCTGCTTGCTGGACTCCACAGGAAGCCGCTTCAGCAGGTCGGGAAGAAGAGCGTGCAGGATTTCCTGAAGATACGCAAGTCGATGGGTCTTTCCATCCCGAAGGGACAGCCGCTCTACAATACGCAGACGTATGCCGGATACAGGATGAAGAGGGTCGGGAAATGAGGAAGCACCTTGCGGTTGACATAGGCGCATCTTCCGGACGCCACATACTTGGCTGGGTGGAGGACGGGAAGATACGGCTCAAGGAGATATATCGTTTCGACAACTCTCAGATCGTGCGGAATGGGCATGACTGCTGGGATATCCAGTCCTTGTCCCGGCATGTGCTGGCCGGATGCAAGGCTGCCGCAGACGCGGGCGAGATTCCCGAGACGGTAGGCATCGATACATGGGGTGTCGATTTCGTTCTTGTGGACGACCGGGGCTTGCCGATCGGCGATGCCGTCGCCTACCGGGATGGGCGCACCGCCGGGATGCCGGAATATGTCGATTCCGTCATGCCGTTCAAGGAGCTGTATTCGCACTGCGGCATACAGAAGGCGATATTCAACACGATCTACCAGCTTGCGGCCCTGAAGAAGGAGCATCCGGGACAGCTGGAGCGGGCCGACCGCATGCTTCTCATCCCGGACTACCTGAACTATGTCCTCACGGGCAAGATGGCCAACGAGTATACCGATGCCTCCACGACATCTCTCGTCAATGCGGAGACTTGCGATTGGGACAGGGACGTGATTGCCCACCTGGGACTTCCTGACAGGATATTTAGGCCGCTCACGATGCCGGGGACGGTACTCGGAGGGTTCACAGGCGCGGTCAAGGCCGCTGTTGGCTACGACGCGAAAGTCGTGATTCCTGCTTGCCACGATACGGGATCTGCGTACCTTGCCGTTCCGGCCCGCGATGACAAGGCAATCTACCTGTCGAGCGGAACGTGGAGCATAATCGGCGTCGAGACCGACAGGGCGATAACGACCTCCGAATCGTGCGATGCCAATTTCTCGAATGAGGGCGGCGCGTGGAGGCGGTTCCGTTTCCTCAAGAACATAATGGGCCTGTGGATGATCCAGTCCATCCGTCGCGAACTGAATGGGGTGTCGTATGTGGAGGGCAAAGGCGGCGCGGCCACGGCCGCCGCACTTGCGGGCATCGGCGATTGGGAACGCGGAAGGGAATACTCGTTTGCCGACCTTGAGAAGGCAGCCCGCGCGGCCGGCGACTTCCCGTCTGTCGTGGATGCCGCCGACAAGCGGTTCTTCGCCCCAGACTCCATGACGGCCGCCGTATGCGGGGCTTGCGCCGAAAGCGGGCAGAAAGTCCCCGTGACGGTTGGCGAACTCCTTCAGTGTGTCTACTCTTCGCTTGCGCACAGCTATGCGAGGGAGGCGAAGCTGCTCGCCTCCATAACCGGCAAGCGCTACACGACACTCAACATCGTTGGGGGCGGATCAAAGGATGCCTATCTGAACGAGTTGACCGCGAAGGCCACGGGGCTTGAAGTTGTGGCCGGGCCCACGGAAGGAACGGCGATAGGCAACCTAATCGTCCAGATGATCGCATCCGGCGAGTTTGCCGACCTTGCGGAAGCGCGCAAGGCGATTGTCCGCTGACGGAGTGGCCCGGCTGTAGGAATCGGTGGGATGAACAGGATCCTTTTCGAGAAAAGCGAAGTCGTCGATGGCTTCGCCTCGTTTTCCGACGGGCGTGCGGAGCACGTGCTGAATGTTCTGCACGGCGAGGTTGGCGGCGTCCTGAAGACGGGGGAACTGGACGGATGCGTCGGGACATCCGTCATTACGGAAATCCGTGGGCTGCATGAGCGTGAGGCCGGTTCTCCCCAGCGCGGGAGCGGATTGCTCGCCGGCACCGTAGTGGTGAGGTGTTCCCATGGAATCCCGCCAAAGCCGCCGTGGTTTGACATTGTGCTTGCGCCGCCGCGCCCCAGGACGCTTAAGCGGCTCTTGCCGCAGCTTGCCGCGCTTGGGGCCGGAAAGATCGTGCTTGTGGGCGCCGACCGCGTCGAGAAGTCGTTCTGGGGGGCGCAGGTCATGAAGGAGCCTGTGTACCGTCCGCTTTTGGTGGATGGGCTCATGCAGAGCGGAACGTCCATGGTGCCCGTGATCCGATGCGAACGGAACTTCACGCGGTATCTGGAAACTGCCATTGGCGCCGAGTTTTCCGGATGCGAAAAGGTCGTTGCGCATCCGGGGGGGGCGGACGCTGCGCAATCCGGCGTTGAGCGAATTGATGTGGGCGGGAATCGTACCGTGATTGCCATTGGGCCGGAAGGCGGCTGGACCGATCGGGAGGTCGCGGCCCTTGAGGGGAAGGGATTCCGCAGGCATTCGCTCGGAAGCCGGATACTTCGCACGGACACCGCCACCATTGCCGTAATCGCCCAGCTTATGGCTACGCGGGACATCTGATATGTCTGGCGGCGGAACTGTCTGGCGGATCTTGCACAGGGACGTGACCGAGTCCACGAACTTGGATGCGCTTGGCGGTCGTCCTGGCGATGTGTTCACCGCGGACCTGCAGACGTCAGGCCGCGGGCGGCTCGACCACCGTTGGCTGTCGCCGGTTGGCGTGAACCTTATGATGTCGGCCGTCATCGGCGTTGACGGGATGCCGCCGGAAGAGGTGGCCACATTGCCGATTGTAGTCGGCCTTGCCGTCGCGCGCGGCGTTGCGGAGCGGCTTGACGTGCCGTTGACGCAAGGAATGGACTGTCGGCAAGACGCAGTGCGATGCGGTTGCGTGAAGATAAAGTGGCCGAACGACATACTTGTCGATGGCCGCAAGGTATGTGGGATCCTGTGCGAAAGGAATGGCGATTGCGTGATCGCCGGAATGGGCATAAACGTGAACCAGACGGTTTTTGCGCCGGAGATATCCGATCGTGCTACATCGCTGAGGCTTGAGCTTGCCAGATGCGGTGGGGAATGCGATGCACGTCCAATTCAGATATCGGGAGTGCGCGACGGAACGCTTGCGCAGCTGGATGCGGTTCTTGAAGTGTGGCGCAGAAGCGGATTTGCCGGACTATGGCCAGACGTGTCGCGCCTTGATTTCCTTAAGGGACGCCTTGTTTCCGTGAGCCGGGTGGATGGCGACGACAGCCCCGCAACCGGAATGTGCGGCGGCATATTGCCAGACGGATCGCTTGACGTTGGCGGAATTGCCGTATACGCAGGCGAGGCTCATGTGCGGCGCATCGGGTAGTGCGCCTGGAGTTCGCCGGTACGGTTCCGTCATTCGCATTTGGAATGCATTTGGAATGCGCCGCGAAAAACCTGCATATTCCCCCTTGCGTCCACATCTGTGGTTTGGTATACTATGCGGCGTTTTTGGTAATGGGGAAGTAGCTCAGTTGGTAGAGCATCACGTTCGCAACGTGGGGGTCGAGAGTTCGAATCTCTTCTTCTCCACCATCCATCGGTAGAGAAAGTAGATGGCGGGTCGGTTTATCTGGATTGAAGCGACCCGCTATCGGCCATGGATTGCACGGGTTTTTCTCATGAAAAAGGCCATCTCATGAGACGGCCTTTCGATTCGACAAGGGAATCAATCCTCTCGAATGCGAACCTCGTCGTCATCCCCGCCATATGGCGGAGGCGAGACCTTGGCGCTCCATTCGCCGCCCCACCAGCCGGACTCCATTCGCGCCATCTGGTATTCCCTCCAGCCTTCGCGCCATATCATCCATGCGATGAGTATCGTCACGAATCCCCATCCGCCGCCGTTGAATATGCGGTGGAGTCCCCATAGCCCCAACAGTATGGCAACCCCTCGCCCTACGATCATTGCGATGTAGGTTGCGCGTGTGCGCGACATGAACGCCCGCATGAGCGAGCGGAACACCCTGCCGCCAT
The DNA here is from genome assembly GCA_963626295.1 of Clostridium sp. CAG:138. Taxonomy (GTDB): domain Bacteria; phylum Verrucomicrobiota; class Kiritimatiellia; order RFP12; family UBA1067; genus UBA1731. The sequence goes on along the minus strand of CAVFWS010000098.1, from coordinate 1,870 downwards.
CCATCGGGAATCCCGGCAGAAGGTTGAACGCGCCCAGCATCAGGTTCATCCACATGGTGTAGAAAAGCAAGGCGGCAGTCCATCGGTCCATCGGGATGAAAAGGAGCGAGATGTACGCCAATCCGGAAATCGCGAAGCTGACCGCCGGGCCTGCGATTGCCGTAAGCAGTTCCTGCCAGGCCTTGCGGGGCAACGCGATCAGCGAAGCGCACCCGCCAAGCAGAGACAGCGTGATGTCGCGCGTACCATAGCCAAACAGCCGCGCCGTGAGCGCATGGCCAAGCTCATGTGCGGTTATCGAGACGAGCAGCATCAGCGCACAAGCCATCGACAGCAGGAACGGACCGCCATCCGTGGCGAACACGAGAAGGAGGAAGATGAGCGAGACATCCAGATACACCGGTATCCCGAAAGCGTCACAGATTTTTATTCTTCTTGGAAACATGGCGCAAATTCTACCATAAAACGGCTGCGCCATGCGCATGTGCCGCACTTTTGTCCTTTTGCCATTGCATTCACCCTTGGGGACTGTGGGCCATGTCACTACCACCGCATTTATATAAATGCGGTGGTAGTGAAGTACAGTGGGGATAAAGCAGACTTATAAGGGGGTAAGCGTGTGGACGATGTTTGAGTGACGATGTTGGAGTTTGACGCAGTCATTTTTTTGGTACAATTCGGCGCTAACAAGAGCCAGAAAATCCGAAAGGAAGGGGATGGACAATGAAGTACAAGAGCATGAAGGTTGTATGGTGTGCGGTTCTTGCCGGGGGACTTGGATTCCTTCCGGTACGGGCCGAGAATGTTGATGTGCCGAAGAACGATGTGCGCGATAGCCATTGCGTGTCCGAAAAGTGCGCAAAGCCGGTTCCGCCTGAGATGGAGATCGCCCGAAAAGCGGCGCGTGAACGGTTCGCCGCTGACGCCGCCTCTTTTGACCGCACCACGCGGCGGGAGATCGAACGCCTGTACCGTAAGGTGTCATCGAGGTCGGACGAGTCTGCGGAGGCGTTGAAGACGCTGATGGAGAAGTACCCGAAGGCGAACCGGACGGGATGCGCCGTGATGTACGCCGCGCAGCGGGAGAAGGACACGGCGGAGCGCGAACGGCTGCTGAAGCTGGCCATTGCGTCGTTTGGCGACTGCTGGTATGGCGACGGCGCGCAGGTTGCGCCATATGCGCGTTGGTATCTGGCCAAGCTGTATGAGAGAACCGGCAAACCGGACGAGGCTAAAAGGCTTTTTGACGAGATTCGCACCGACTATCCGAACGCTGTCACCCATCGCGGCAGTTCGTTTTCCGCCTGGTTGCCGAAATAGGGTTTCGGCAACCTTTTGCGAAATCGCCCGTCATGCTTCACAAACAGGTGGACGATGGTGCATGTCCAGGAATATGCGTCGCCGGTGGGCGGCATGTTGCTGGCGGCGGATGAGATCGGGTTGACGAGCCTGTGGTTCGACGGCGAGAAGTTCTTCGCCGACAACCTCCCGCCCGAACACGCGGAGAAGGAGACTCCGACGCTGGCGGCGGCCAAGCGCTGGCTGGACATCTGCTTCAGGGGCAAGGAACCGGACTTTACGCCGCCATTGCATTCCGTCGGCTCGGCGTTCCGCATGAAGGTCTGGGACATCCTTTTGAAGATTCCCTATGGGCAGACCGTCACCTACGGTTGGATCGCCAGCGAGCTTGCGGTGCGTGAAGGTCTCGCGCGGATGTCCGCACAGGCCGTTGGCGGCGCCGTGGGACACAACGAGATCTCCATCATCATCCCGTACCATCGCGTCGTGGGGACGAGCTGTCCAAACTTCTTGGACGGTCGCCGGACAAAGTAAATGCAACTGTCGGCAGGTTAAATGCAACGAATCGTCC
>CAVFWS010000097.1:0-6701 GCA_963626295.1 Clostridium sp. CAG:138 | reverse complement strand
GCAGACGGCCGAGATGCTCGTGTCGAGGCTGCTCTCCGGCTCGAAGGGGCGCTTCGTCCTGGATGCCGATGCCCTCACGATACTCTCGAACTGGTACGCGAAGAAGCAGAGCAACCTCCCCGTCATCGAGGGGCAGTCCGTGATACTCACCCCCCATGCCGGCGAGGCGGCGCGCCTGCTGGCCTGCAGGACGGAGGATATCCTGAGCGACCGCAGGGCCGCCGCCCGTCGCATAGTCGAGCGATACCACGCGATCTGCGTGCTGAAGGGATCCCGCACGATTGTGTGCGAGCCCGGCGGACGCGAGTTCGTGTGCGACGCCGGCAATCCGTTCATGGCCATGGGCGGGATGGGCGACCTCCTTTCGGGCGTCATCGCCGCAAGGTGGGCCTACACTATGGATGCCTACATTGCCGCCTGCTCGGCGGTATGGCTCCATGCGGCGGCCTCGGATGCGCTTGTGGATGCGGATGTGCCCACGGATCCGTCGATAGTCAATGTCGCCGCGAAGATCGGCTCGATGAGGGTCGTCCTTGAGCGGGCGGGACGGTGATATGCGATTTCCGATTTTTCGATTTGCGATTGCATTTAGCCATTTGAGGATTTGAGGATTTAGTGGGTAGCTGGTAGTGGGCAGAGGGTAGCGTTGCGATCAATTAATCAATGACCAAATCCCCCAATGCAATCGCAAATCGCAAATCGCAAATCGCAAATCTATCCCCTAATACTCAAGCGTCGATCCGCCGATTGACTCGCGGAGGATCGAATCTCCCGGAATCATGGAGGTGTCGGTCACGGCCGTCACCGTGTCAAGCGCCGCGAGCAGCCGGCGTATCTCCGAGTCCTCCCTGCCGCCGAGGTACGGCACGGACTTCAGCAGGGGCTCCAGGATGGGCTTCATCACGGATATCTCGTAGTCGAACGACGTGTTGACGACGAAGTCCGCGAATCCGCGATACGGGTTTATCCAGCGCATCTCGCCCGCGGACACCTTCTCCCACATGAGCAGGGTCTTCTCCGGCGACATGCTGCGGTATGTCTTGTCGCGGACGATGCGCCGCATGAGCCTGGTGTCCTCGTAGTAGAGCCACCCCCCGACATCCGCCTCGAGCTGCGTGAGGGTGTTCACGTAGATGCGGTACATGAGCACGTCGCCGATCCCCTCCGTAAGCGCGGGGTTGATGGCGTGTATCCCCTCGAGGACCACCACCACGCTCGGACGGGGCGTAAATATGGCAGGGTCGTCATAGCCCTCATGCCTCGTGAAGTCGAACCTGCGGCGATGGAACGGCATCCCGGAGAATATGCTGAGGAGATCTGCGCGGAGGCGCACCCGGTCCACGGCGTCGAAGTGCTCGTAGTCGAGGTTGCCGTCCCGGTCCCGCGGGTTGCGCCGGTCGCCGACGAAGTAGTCGTCGGTTGATATGCGCATCGATGCTATGCCGTTCGCCTCGAGGGCCTTGCACAGGCGCAGGGCCGTGGTTGTCTTCCCGGCCGCCGTCGGGCCCGCCACGAGCACGAGCCGCACGTACGGCGCGCGGGACGCCACCAGTTCCGCGACGCGCGATATGCGCTGGGAGTGCAGGAGCTCGCCCCTGGCGACAAGGTCGGCGAACCCGCCGGAGGCGATGATGCCGTTCAGTTCCGAGACCGTCCGCAGGTGCTGCGCCGAATCCATCATGTGCCGAACTCCCCTGACGTCCTCCTGCCGCCATCCAGGAGCGGATGGCGGTGTGCCCATACCGCCTGGCGCGCGACGCCAAGCAGGAGCGCGGCGTCGTCCTTCGTCACCACGCCACGCGAGAACACGCGGTGTATCCCCTGCATCATGTGGTCGGCCTTCCGCTCGTCCATGTAGCCGATATCCTCAAGCATCTCCCGCCACATCTTCATCAGCTGCATCTTCTGCCCCTGCGGGGCCGGCGGCGCCTTCTCGTGCGGAGGCTGGTAGCGTCCCGTGGCCGTGAACAGCTCGTAGCAGGTTACCAGCACGGCCTGCGAGAGGTTTATGGACGTGTATCCCTCATCGACAGGTATGCGGATCAGGTGCGTACACTGCGCGATCTCCTCGTTGAGGAGTCCCTTGTCCTCTCGGCCGAACACCACGGCCACCGGCCCTGTCCCGGCGAGCGCAAGCAGGTCTGCCGCGCAGTCGCGCGGCGCCCGCACGTGCTGACGGTAGAGGCCTCCGCGGGCGGTGGTGCCAACCACGGCGACGCAGTCCGACACAGCCTCCTCGAACGTCGCGAACTCCTCGCGCCCGTCAATGAGGTCCGTCGCGTGCACCGCAAGACGGTTTCCCTCCTCCCAGCCATTCTGCAGGTTCGGCGCCGCGAGGCGCAGATGGCGGATGCCCATGTTTGCCATGGCCCTGCATGCGCTGCCGACATTGCCGGTATACAGCGTGCCCACAAGCACTATTCGTATGTTCTCAAGCGGATTCATCTTTCCGATTCGATTGGCGATCGGCCAAACGGATGGGCTTCGCACATCACAGCCTGTAGAACTCTTCCCATCCGGGACGGGGATTGCCGCCCGAAAGCATCGCGTTGGCGCGGTCGTTGGCGGCGAAGCGCTTTGTCTGGGGGTCGAAGTCGAGCACCGGCTCGCCAAGCTCGACGGCGAGGGCGCCGAGGGCGCATATCTGGGATAGCGGACCCCCAAGCCTGAACGGCGAGCGCACCTCGTCCTCGCCGCGTATCGTCCGGATGAAGCTCTCGTAGTGATTGTACTTCGGCCTGTGGAACGAGTTCAGGGCCTTCTTGACCTGCGGATCGTTCGGGTCGCCGCCGCCAATGAGCACATACGGGGCGGAATGGCTGGTGCGGGCAAAGACCCGCCCCTCTGCGCCGTAGACTTCCACGCCGTTCATCTGGCGCTTCCACTTGCCGTTCGTGACCTTGGAGGGCATATCCGGATAGTTGCCAAGCCCATCGCGCCACACGAGACGGCATTCCGGCAAGCCCTCACCCCTTGCGGGGAACGTGAACGCAGTGGTGGAGGATAGCGGGAACACCACGTCCGTGCGCCTTTCGTCGCGAAGCACCTCTATCTTGGACGGCAATCCGAGCTTCAGGTGTTCCCATACCGTCGAGAATATGTGTGCGCCCCAATCGCCGATCGGGCCGGTGCCGTACTCGAAGAAGCAGCGCCATTCGCCATTCATGTAGGCCTTGTTGTATCCGCGGTCAGCCCTCTGCGAAAGCCACGTATCCCAGTCGAGGTTGGCTGGCGGCGTCTCTGCCGGCGGCATTGCCTTCAGTTCGCCATTGTATTTGTGCCAACGGCGAGCCGAACACATGAAAGCCTCTATCCGCGTGACGTCGCGCATGAATCCGCTTTCGACAAGGTTCTTGCACTGGTAGTAGTTTCCGTCCGAATGCCCCTGGTTGCCCATCTGCGTCACCACGCCATACCGCTCGGCGGCCCTGACCATCAGTTCGATCTCGCTGAATCGGTTTCCGATGGGCTTCTCCACGTATATGTGCTTTCCGAGCGACATCGCGAGCATCGCGACAGGGAAATGGGAGAAGTCCGGCGTAGAGATGCACACGGCATCGATGGAATCGCCCATCTCATCGAACATCTTGCGGAAGTCGCGGTAGCGCGGCGTCCCCGGACACGCCTTGAGCGCAGGGACCGTCGCAGCCCCGCCCATATCCGTATCGCAAAGCGCCACGACCTCGACAAGATCCTTGAAATAGCGGAACACGTCTAAGTTCACGTTGCCCCGGTTTCCGATGCCGACGAACGCCATGCGCACCTTGCCGTTGACGAATGCGCGTGATCTCGCTATGCCGAACGGCGAACAACCGCCAGCGCCAAGCAGGGTCGCGGCGCCAGCCGTCCACAGGAAAGACCTACGATTTACCTTCATGGGGGAAGATTATACCATATTTGGGGGCTGCTTTTTAGTGGGTAGTTGGCAGTTGGTTAGTTGGTCTATGGGCGGGGCGGAGGAATTGTGCCTAATGGACGATGATGCGGGGAGGGCAGATCAGGAACAGAAGGCCTCCAGGATCGGCGTCCAGGTGCTCTTCATGGCCGGCCATTTGTCTTTCGCAAAGCCAAGCCAGACGAGTTTCAAACCCGACGGTTCTTCGTCGGCATAGCGCAAGGGCGCGTCAATCGGCTGTGCCCCGTAGGCGGCGTGCAATCGCCGGACTTTCTTGTTGGTTTCCACGACATCCATCACCGCCCTGTCCAGGCCAAGACGCTCAAAGACGAACTCGTAGATCAGCAGGAATGGGACCATGATGTTGACTTCGGCCTGCGGCAGCATGACCTATCTTCCCGGCTCGAATTTCGCGATTATACTGAGGACGAACCAAGAGCCGCACCGACCGCAAAGGTTGCGACAGGCTTAAGAGGGCAAAAGTGAAAGCCCAATTCGCGAACGGCTTCGGACGCTCGGCGAGCCACCTTGGCGACGTCATATCCGGCCTCGGCATTGTTGCGCGCCCGAATGGCGCGGACTTCAGAAACGATGGGATCTTCATTTTTCATCGGGCATCTCCTGTTCGATCAGGTCTTTTGGGGTGACGATCTTCGGACATTGATAACCGGCATTGGCAATGACGCAAGCCGTCTTCGGCAAGGTCACTATGTTCGCCATGTGTTTGCAGTTCCATGTGAGAAGCACATCCATACCATAAACAGCTGCCGTCGCAATGTGAAATGCATCCGTCGTCTCTTTTTCCGGAACGGCATGCTCATTCAGCAAACTCGTTGCAAGCGCGTGGACTTCCGGAACGTCACCGTTCAGAATCTGAAGTCCGCGCAGGAACTCTCCTCGCTTCACGGACTGCTCAAGATCGCCGGCACTTGCTTCCTGAACAACAAAACCAGACGCGAACAGTTCGTTCGTCGACGCATTCTCTTCCCACCACTTGCGAGTATACGCCTGCTTCACGGCATTGACGGGATTGCTGGTCGGTCTTGCGACCAACCAGCTCACGAATGTCGTCTCAAGATAAATCTTCGCCATTGCCAGAATTCCATTCTTATCGCCTCGCGAACGGAGATATTGTACCATAATCCGACCCGAAAAGAAACCCCGCCCACTCTTTATAAAATGTGGGCTATCATGAGGGGTGGGCTTTCGCTCACGACGCGAGGCGGTTCTACTACTCGCGGAGGGTCTTGGCGAGCATGCGGCGTTCCACGTCGAGGATCGCCGCCTCCGTCAGCGCCGTCTTCGGCCCGACCAGGACTTCATAGCCCAGCCGGGCGTTGTCGCTGTCGATGTTCTCGATCCGCCTCCCGACGACGATTCCCGACAGGTCGGAATAATGCGAGGTGATTGACTTGTCGCAGAAGTCCAGGAGAGAGACCCCGCTGCCCACAGTTTATAAAATGTGGGCGGGGCGGAGGAATTGTGCCGGATGGACGATGATGCGGGGCGGGCAGATCAGGAACAGAAGGCCTCAAGGATCGGCGTCCAGTATCTCTTCATGACCGGCCATTTGTCTTTCGCAAAGCCCAGCCAGACGAGTTTCAAGGCTTCCGAATGTTCGTTGGCATAGCGCAAGGGCGCGTCAATCGGCTCCGCCCCGTAGACGGCGTGGAATCGCTGGACTTTCTTATTGCTTTCCACAACATCCATCACCGCCCTGTCCAGGCCAAGACGCTCGAAGACGAACTCGTAAATGAGCAGGAACGGGGCCATGATGTTGACTTCGGCCTGCGGCAACATGACCCATCTTCCCGGCATTCCTTCTCGCGTCTTCCAGCGCGAATTCTTCATCGCCTCACAAAGGATATTACACAGTCAATATGGCATTCCCATACGGAGGCAATTTAGTGTCATGCGTCATCAACCTCAAGTTCTCCACCTGAGCCTGTGCAACAAGCATCCGATCAAACGGATCATTGTGGTGCAACGGCAATAATGAGACTCGCTGCGCATGCGCATGTCGGACAGGCAATTCGATTATTCCGGAATCACGGCAGAACCGCACCATCTGATCCGCCGTGACGGGAATCGCCTTGGGCTTCAACGCATGCTTGATTGCCGTTTCCCAGACGGACGCTGAACTCACATGGAAAACATTGTTGGAATCTCCAAGAAGCGTCCGCGCCAAAACGGACAACTTGGCGCTTCCGACCATCGCCCAGATGATGAGGTGTGTATCAAGAAGACATTTCATGCAGGAGTTCCATCGAACATCGTCGCAACTTGTGCATCCAATTGATCGAACTCGTGGTCAAATTCATTCGGAAGTTTGACCTCATTGCGCATGGAGCCGATCTTAATGCGGCTCACTTGCGTAACCTCGTCTGCCGTATCGCTCACGAGCGAGGCCATGCCTCGCAAAGAACTCTGAACGCCAATCATGAGCAGATAGGCGCGAATCATCGCATCAAGCGTCGTGCCATTGCGAACGGCATACGATTCAGCCTCGCGCACAACGTCAGGCTCAACATTTAGCGTATAGCTCATCTCAACTTCTCCTTACGTCGTCGGGACGTCAATCCGCATTGCCCCGCAAATGAGGTTATTATACCACAAAACGACGTGCGGCGGCAATTGCCAACGAAAAGAGTGCCAACGGTGATAAGACAAAGTGAATGCGACTGCCCGCGAAGCGGGGAGTCGCATTCACTTTGTCTTATCGGCTGGGTGCATTGAATCTGCCATGGGCAAGGGGAGTCGCATTCAACCTGCCACAGGGGAAGATCCGGGAGTCCAACGATGAAGA
>CAVFWS010000096.1:0-6768 GCA_963626295.1 Clostridium sp. CAG:138 | reverse complement strand
CTGATACTCCCGCGAGTTCGCGATGCGTTCGACTGTCATGCCGCACATTATACCAAAACCAGCCGCCGCCGTGCGACCGGGTATCGACACGAGGCGACGAGAAAAATCCGGGCGGCACATCATGCCGCCCGGACAACTCTCAACCAACCAAACAGCCAGCAGTTACGCTCAGAACGAAACGCCGAGGGCGATGCCGCCGTAGAAGTTCCACGAACGGTCATAGCCATTGCCCCAATCAGCGTTGTGGGCGCGGGCGCCGTCGCGCATTGTCCCGTCGAGCAGGTAATCGCTGTACGCCACATACCCGGTGAGCGAAAGGTTCTCGCAGATGTTCCAGGTGAGCTCGCCCATGATCGTCGTGTCCATCAGCCCGCCATGGTCAAGCGCGTCCTCGGAACCCTTGCGCTTCACGAAATATCCGGCGGCGCGCTGCGAATTGCCGAAGCCCTGGCCTATCGAGGGACGGAACGCCAGGACCGGCGAATCGTCCTCGCCCGCCCCGTCTATGAGGGAGAACTCGTGGCCGATGCTGAAGTTCACGTACGTGCCGTCATCCGCCATCAGGTCGCGCTCGATGGCGAGCGTTGGCTCAAGCCAGAGGTCGCCAAGGGAGAACTCGAGATTGAGGTACTGGGTGTCGCCCATGTCGTCCTGGTAGCGGCGGATATACTCGTAGATGTAGTTGAAGTCCACGGACAAGGCGCCGAGCGATTCGCACAGCTCGAAGTCGTGCGCCACGCCGACGGTGGCGTCGAGCGTCGTCCACTGCCCGGCACGGTTGCCGTACCCGCCGAACTTGCCGTTCCCCTTCGTGACGTCGAAGATCGCCGACACCCCGAAGTACACGTAGTCGAACAGCGTTATCTGCGCGCTCGGCGTGACGATCGGGTCCTTGCCGTCGATCACGCCGTACGACATGTAGCGCGAATCGAGGGCGACCCCGGCCTCGACCGCCACGTAGTCCGACAGGGAAAAGCCGGACTTCTCCTCCGCCTCGGCCTCGTTCTCCGCAGCCGCCAGCGTCCCGCAGGCAACTGCGGAGCAGGCGACGGCCATCATTTTCATTGCATTCATTTGTTTTCCTCGTTTCCGATGTTGTTTCTCAAACTCTAATTTTGTTAGATGCGGGTAATTATATCACGCCGCCATTCATTGCGCAAGGGCATTTTCAGGAATTTTTCACGTCGCAGCGGCAGCGTCCCCCGCAGGCGCGGCATTCGCCGCCGCACCCGCACGGGGAACCCTTGCGGAGATTCCTCCACACGGCGAACGCCGCAAGGGCCAATACCGCCACAACGACCAGCGCTGAACCAAGGTCCATCTCAGGCCTCCCTTGCCTTTGCCGGACGGAAGACCATCCAGAGGCACCATACGTCAACCAGGATGGCGATGACGGTCCACACGCCGAAGCCGCCGCCCGCGAACACCATTCCGAGCTGATACACGGACAGAGCAAGCACGTAGCCTACGAACAGCTGGAACGCGATGGCGAACCACCCCCAGGCCTTCGACCCCATCTCGCGGAACGTGACCGCGATGGCGACCATGCACGGCGGCACAAAGAGGTTGAAGAGCATGAACGACATCGCCGCGAGCCTGGGATATGCGGACATGGATCCGAAAAGCGCACTGACGTTCGATGCCGTGGTCGCGCCGCCCAGTCCAGCGGAGACCATGCCGAGCGTAGCCGTGGCCTGCTCCTTGGCGATCTCGGCGGACACCGTAGCCGCAGCGCCCTGCCACGTTCCGAATCCCAGCGGCGCAAACAGCCACGCGATCCATCCGCCGACCGTGGCAAGCATGGACTTGTCGATATCGTCTCCAACGAGATTGAAGCCGAAGTCGAAGGACATGATCAGCCACAGGAACACGCAGGCGGGGAATATGATCGCCCCTGCCTTTATCATGTAGGCCTTCACGCGGTTCCACGTGTGGCGCAGGATTCCCGAAACGGTGGGCATATGGTACGCCGGAAGCTCCATCACGAACGGAGCGGCCTCGCCGGCGAATGCCTTGGACTTCTTCAGAGCGATGCCGCCAAGGATGATGATGGCCATGCCCATGACATCCATGAGCGGCGCCACGTACCACATCTCGCGGAAGAAAATCGCCGAGAACATCGCTATGATCACGGTCTTTGCCCCGCACGGGATGAACGTGGCGAGAATGATCGTCATCCTGCGGTCACGCTCGCTTTCGATTGTCCTCGCAGCCATCACGGCCGGCACGCCGCAGCCCTTGCCGACGATCATCGGGATGAAGGATTTGCCGGAAAGGCCGAACTTTCGGAAAAGCCTGTCCATGATGAACGCGACACGGGCCATGTATCCGCAATCCTCAAGGAACGCAAGGAACAGGAACACGACCATGATCACCGGCACAAAGCCAAGCACCGTGGCGACGCCGCCCCATGCGCCATCCTTCACGAGGCTCGCCACGGTCTCGCTTACGCCGAGACGCTCCAGCCCCGCGCCGATGAGTGCGCCGATCCCCGGCACCCACACGCCAAAGGCGGAGGGGTCGGGCTCTTCGACTTCCTTGGCCGCCTTGTAGGCCGCCTCGTCAATGTCCCACTCGTCAGCCTTCTCGCCCGTCTCCTCATCCTCGACGGAAGCCTTCTTTTCGCCTGCCTCCCAGGCATTGACCGTTGCCTCCGCCTTTGCGAAATCCTCGCACGCCGTCTCGTAGTCCTTGCCGTCGACCTCATGCGTCGTGAACGGAAGATGCCAGCCATCGCCAAGGAATCCGTCGTTCGCCCAGTCCGTCAACTTCGCGCCCGGGCCGTCGCCGGCAACGGCGAGCCACCACATGGCGCAAAGCGACAGGATGAATATCGGAAGCGCAAGGATGCGGTTCGTCACAATCCTGTCGATCCTGTCGGACAGCGTCGTGGACGCCCTGCGGGGAGAGCGCCTGTACGTATCCGCCACTATCCTCTGGATGTATTCGTAGCGCTGGGTGGTGATGATGGACTCGGAATCGTCCTCCATCTCCTTCTCGCAGTCCTGGATGTGGACCTCCACGTGGGACACGATGTCCGCAGGCACGTTAAGGGTCTCAATGGCCTTCGCGTCGCGCTCGAAGACCTTGATCGCGGCCCAGCGGCTCGTGGCCTTCTCGACCTTGCCCTGCAGCGACTCCTCGATGTGGGCGATGGCGTGTTCCACAGATCCCGTGAACACATGGGGCCGCTCGCCCTCGACTCCCTTTGCGGCGGCCTCGATGGCCAGGTCTGCGGCCTTCCTGGTACCCTCTCCCCTGAGGGCCGATATCTCCACGACATCGCACCCAAGCGCCTTGGACAGCTTCGCCAGATCTATCCGGTCGCCATTCCTGTGGACAACATCTATCATGTTGACGGCCACGACCATCGGGATGCCGAGCTCAAGGAGCTGCGTCGTGAGATACAGGTTGCGCTCAAGGTTCGATCCGTCCACTATGTTGAGGATCGCATCCGGGCGCTCGTTCACGAGATAGTTCCGCGCCACGACCTCCTCGAGCGAATACGGCGACAGCGAATAGATGCCGGGCAGGTCCTGTATGACCACATTCTTGTGCCCGAGAAGTGCGCCATCCTTCTTCTCCACGGTGACCCCTGGCCAGTTGCCGACATATTGCGCCGATCCGGTAAGGTCGTTGAACAGCGTCGTTTTCCCGCAGTTTGGGTTTCCCGCAAGTGCTATTTTCGTTACCATTGGCTTTTTATCCTCTCATTCCACCTCTATCGCGGAAGCCTCATCCTTGCGGATGGACAGCTCATAGCCGCGAACCGTAAGCTCGATAGGGTCGCCCAGCGGCGCAATCTTGCGAATCGACACCTCCGTGCCCTTCGTAAGGCCCATATCCATGACGCGGCGCTTCACCTGGCCGCCGCCGCTTATCCGGACTATCCTGACGGTATCTCCAACCTTCACTTCTCTCAATGTCATTTTCGTGTCTCCCTTAAAAAGATGCCTCAGACAAGAATCCTCTTCGCCAGATCCCTATCTACCGCCACGCGGCTTCCCATCACCCCTATGATGAGGTTGCCGTCCATCTCGGACACAACCTCAACCTCCGCTCCCGCCGCGAACCCAAGCGACCCAAGGCGCTTGCGCACGGAATCATCGCCGGTCACGCACTTTATCCTGCAGCGACGCCCAACCCCAATAAATGCAAGTGGCATTGTGGATGCTCCATTCTTTCGTATCACTAATTAGCCTTAACGAAGTTCGTAATATACCATACGGGACTTTCGGTGTCAACGGGAAAATTAGTCCTGTAAAACTTGCGGCCGAAAGGCATGGCCGCGATGGGAGTGCAGCCGCAAAGCCTTCGCGATTGCGGACGGGGCTGGCCCGAACGGCGAAGCCCCGCGGTTTCGCAAAGACGCGGGAGGGACACGCTTGTCGTGTCCGGGGTTTTGCAATTGTCTATGGGGATTTCTCAGCGGCGGCGCATATGCGCCGTCGTCATGCCCTCAGGAGAAGCGTGAGCGAACCGATCGCCTTCCCCGTCAGCGGACGCCTCAGCGGCACGGCCACGACCGTCTCCGCGCCGTCCGCCGGGAGGTCGGCCACATCGAGGACTCCCTGCGCAATGGCCTTCGGCGTGTCCTTCTCGCCGATCATCTGCGCAAGGGCGTCGAGCGGCGCGGACGCGACGTCGGCGTAGCCGACCATCGCCTTCTCCATGAAGTCCGCCCCCATCTTGAACGCATACTTGGCCGTGAGCCGCAGGAACCGCCGCGCCTTCTGGACGGACACCGGCTCCGTGATCGTCACCGCGAGTCCGCAGCGCCCCTCCACGTCTTCGCGGAAGAGAATGCGCTTCGTCCATTCCTCGGCCGTGAAGTCGGCCAGCCCTTTCCTGAATACCATCTCGCGCGCGGACGACTTGCGCGCGATGCCCGCGCGCGGCCAGACGAGATCGACCACGCCCACGTTCCGGCTCTTCAGCAGACGCCTTTCGGGAACGCCCGTCAGTTCGGCTTTCACCAGGAGAAGTTCAATGGCTTTCTTTTTCATGGCGCGATTATACCATTTTCACCGGAAGACGCACACCGAAACCATACGAAACCATACGTGCCACGCATGCCGTAGGCCCTTGAGAGGCTCATCGCGCCGCATTTCCGGCTTCGGCGGCAGGACGCTCCCGCGTCGTAGGCACGAACGTCGCGACAATCGGCGCATGGTCGGATGTCACGCGATCTTCGACGACATGCGCATCCGTGACAGTGAAGGCTGCCGCATGGGCCCGATCACAGGCGATGTAGTCGATGCAGAACGTCGACATGTCGAGCGGCCGTCCGTCCGGGCCGTTGAGCGGGCGCCCATGGAAAGTCTGACACTTCGTCTCAGACTTGACTGTCATGAACTCACCCAGCGACGTCAGCACGTCTGAATCGGGCATCGCGTTCCAGTCACCCGTAAAGAATACCGGCTTTCCATACTTCGCAAAGGCGCTGCGGATCAGCGGCACGGATGCCGCGCGATCAGTGTCGGAATCGACGGAAAGGTGCGACGTCGCGACGACGACATCCGCAAACTCACAGACGAGCAGGACACGCGGCTCCTTGCCTGGCAACGGGATTCGCTCTACCGCAAGCGGCTTCTCGCGCGAAAGCATCAGGAGGCCGTACTCGCCGCCGCGATACGGGATCGCTTTCGCGAACGTCGCGTGCAGACCCGTCAGGCGACCGAGTTCTCGCGGCTGATCGACACCGTCCACTCGCGCCGTCCGCCGGTCAATCTCCTGCAGGCAGGCGAAATCGGGATTCTCGGCCCGAATGCGTGCAGCCGTCCGCGCGACGTCGATCTTGCCGTCCATGCCCTCGCAGTGGCGGACGTTGAAGCTCATGATCTTCAGGCCCGCGTTTGTCGTGGGTTCCGCCCACGCCACACCAACGGCACAACACGCCGCCGCCAACAACACATACCATCGTTTCATGCCATGAATTGTACCAAATCGTGCCCATCTCAGCAACCGCCCCTTGCCTGTTTATCCATGCAAGCCTCTTTCATGGTTCATGCGACACATTTTCCATTCATGTCCCTCCAATGTCCACAGGGCGTAGGAAGCCGCGAGGCCGATCATGACGCCCGCTCGGACAGCTCCAGCCAGCGCGTTTCGGCATCGTCAAGTTCGGCGCGGGCCTGCGGAAGCCGTTCGGCGAGCCGTGCCGCCCGCGCGCCGTCCTTGGAGTATATCGAAGGATCGGACAGCGACGACTCGATATCGGCGATCTCCGCCTCGAGCGACGCGATCCTGTCGGGGAGCCCGTCGTATTCGCGCTGCTCCCTGTATGAAAGCTTGCGCCGCGCCGTCTCCACGGCCTTGACCGGCTCCTCTGCGCCGGCATCCGCCGCGACAGGCGTTCCGTCCTTGCCGATGCGCTTGAGCAGGCGGGCCGCCTCGGCATATCCGCCGGCGCACACGCGCACCTCCCCATCGCCGGGAAGGACATACGTGGAAGTGACAACGTTGTCGAGGAATTCACGGTCGTGCGAGACCACAAGCAGCGTTCCGCGATAGTTCAGGAGCTGCTCCTCAAGCAGCTCAAGGGTCTCCACGTCAAGGTCGTTCGTGGGCTCGTCCATCACAAGCAGATTCGATGGCCTCAGGAACAGCCTCGCAAGCATCAGGCGGGCCCGCTCGCCGCCGGAAAGGGCCTTTACCGGCGTCCTGCACCGATCCGGCGTAAAGAGGAAGTCCGCAAGATACGCATAGGCGTGCTTCGTCACGCCGCCGACCGTCACCACATCGCAATCGGCCGCGACCGCCTCCTTC
>CAVFWS010000095.1:4270-7119 GCA_963626295.1 Clostridium sp. CAG:138 | reverse complement strand
ATTATACCACATCATGCGGATGGAGAAAAGGCGTTATCGGGCAATTGGCGAAATGCGGCCGCCGTTCGGCGCGGATACCGTCAGAACAGCATCCCCTGGGTCACTTCGGGCTTGCCAACGGCCTCCTGCGGGGAAGAAGCGCCTCCAAGCAGTTCGATGAGCTTCGCCTCGCCGATCACTTCCGTGCCGAGCGCGCGGGCCTTTGCCGTCTTGGTCGCGCCCGTGTTCGCCCCTGCGATGAGATAGCGCGTGTTCGAGGTCACGGCCCCCTGCACGATGCCGCCCGCCCTGCGGATCAGTTCGGCGTATTCGCCTCTCGGACGGGACAGCGTGCCGGTAAGCACGCATCCCTTGCCGACAAGCGGGCCTTCCGTCGCCACGCCGCCCTTGTCCGCCCGCTTCGGGTCGATCCCCAATTCCCGCAGCCGGGCAAGATACCTGCGTCCATACTCGCTCCCGAAGAATGCGGTCACCGCGCGGGCCGCCTCGACCTTTATCGGGAGTATCTTCCGGGACTTGCCCTTGAGCGAGTCGTTCTCGATGACCTCCCTCAGCACGGACGAATCCGCAAGGTCCGCGAAGCACCCGTGCTGCGCGGCGATTTCGGCCGCCACGGTCTCCCCCACGCCAACGATCCCGGTCGCGAAAAGCCAGCGGTTGAGCGGGAGCGACTTCGCCGCGTCAAGCGACTTCGCCACGGATGTCGCGTTCCTTCCAAAGGAACGGCCCGCGATCTTCAGGGAGGCAAGGCGTGCCTCCCCTATGGAGAAGAGGTCGAGCGGATCCGATATCCACTTCTGCTCGACAAGCGCCTCGATTGCCGTCTCGCCAAGCGCCTTGATGTCAAGCGCGTTCCTGGACGCGAAATGCTCCACGCGACGCACCAGCTGCGCCGGACACGCTGGGTTCACGCACCTGAGCGCAACCTCGCCGTCAAGCCGCTCCACCTCCCCTCCGCACACGGGACACGCGGACGGCATCTCAAACGCCTTCTCCGCGCCGGTGCGCTTATCCGGGATGGAGGATTCTATCGCGGGTATCACGTCTCCGGCCTTCACGAGCCACACATGGTCGCCCACCCTGATGTCCTGCCTTGCGATCTGGTCGGCATTGTGCAGCGTGGCGCGCGAGATCGTCGATCCGGCAAGCTCAACGGGCCTCAGTTCGGCGACGGGCGTAAGCACACCCGTGCGGCCGACCTGCACCGTGATGCCCTCCACGACCGTCTCCACGCGCTCGGGCGCATACTTGTACGCGCGGGCCCATCTCGGACCGTGCGCGGTTGCGCCAAGCGTGGCATAGAGGCTGCGTTCGTTCAGCTTCACCACCGCCCCGTCGATCTCGAAGCGGAACGTGTGGCGAAGCCTCTCAAGCTCATCTATCGCCGCGAACACCTCGTCCATGGTCGCGCACCTCTTGGACCACGGAGACACGGGGAGGCCCCAGCCGCGAAACGCCGCGATCATGTCGGAATGCGTCGCGAACCCGTCGCACCCTGTGCCGCCGGCATTGTAGATGATGATGTCCAGGGGCCGCGTGGCAGCCTCCCTTGGACTGCGCTGCTTCAGCGAGCCCGCCGCCGCATTGCGCGGGTTCGCGAACGGCTCGCGCCCGGCATCCTCTTCGCGCTGGTTGAGCCTCACGAACCCGTCGCGTGTCATGTAGACTTCGCCGCGGACCTCTATGCTGTCCGGGGCGTCGTCCGGCAGGCGCAATGGGACAGACCGTATCGTCCTCACGTTGAGAGTCACGTCGTCCCCGACCTGCCCGTTGCCGCGAGTCGCCGCCCTGACAAGCCGGCGTCCCTCATACAGGAGAGAGATCGATACGCCATCTATCTTCGGCTCGACGCTGTACGTGAAGCCATCGACTTCCCTGCGCACCATTGCGTCGAACTCGGACAGTTCCACCTTGGAATGGGTTTTGTCCAAGGACTGCATCGGAGGGTTGTGGCGCACCTGGGCGAACCCGTCCGTCGTCCCGCCGGAAACGCGCTGGGTGGGGGACGTCTCGGAACGGAACTCCGGATATTTCCTCTCAAGCCCAAGCAGCTCGTCGTACAGGAGGTCGTAGTCGCGGTCTCCGATCACCGGCCGCGCCTCTACGTAATAGAGCCGGTCATGCCTCTCTATCTCCGCCCTGAGGAAGGCGATGCGCTCTTCGGCTTTGCGCCTGTCGGTGGTGGCGTCGCTCATTTGTACCTTATCCTGCGCTTCCCCTGCGGCGCCGGGGCCGGCTGCTGCACCGGGATGCGCTGCTCGGCGGTCTTCGAATAGGAATACGCCCGCTTCTCGGTGACAAGCACACCGCGCGTGTATCCGGCCCGCCGCAGCAGGAACAGCAGTTGGCGTGGCCCCTTGAGGCTTTGGATGCCGGGCGGCACCCGTATGTCTATCTGGGATTTCCTGTCGACCCCGGATTTATCGAGCAGCTTCGGGAGCTCCGCGGGCTCGATGAAGCGGCCATGCCACTTCAGGTCGCCGCTTTCCGTGTACTCAACCTCGGGGTGCTTTGCGTCCACAACGTACGTCTCGTGCGCGCAACCGCACACAAGCGCAAACACGGCCCCCGCGACAACAAGCATGCCAGCTCGCATCAATCGCCACTCCCTTGCCCGTCAACGGGCTTTCTCCACCATGCAAGATATTCAACATTCCCCTTGTCGCGCCCCCGGATCGGCGACTCCTCCACGCCAAGCAGCGATAGTCCGAGCGACTCCTGCCCAAACGCCGATATGTCGTCCACCACGCGCCTGCGCACCTCGGGATCAACGACAACGCCTCCGGGGGCGAGGCCGCGTCCCGCCTCGAACTGCGGCTTTATGAGGGACACGATCTCCCCTCCCGGCT
>CAVFWS010000095.1:0-4260 GCA_963626295.1 Clostridium sp. CAG:138 | reverse complement strand
CATCGGCCATCGGCGGGAGGCTGAGCCTAAGCGAAATGAAGCTCACGTCCGTCACGGCCCGCGACGGACGGTTCGGGATATCCGCAGCGGTCATGTATCTCGCGTTGAAGTTCTCGCGCGCCCACACCCTCGGATCGGACCGCAATTTCCACGCGAGCTGGTTGGTGCCCACGTCGACCGCCATCACCATTTTCGCGCCATGCTGAAGTAGGCAATCCGTAAAGCCCCCGGTGGACGCGCCGACGTCCAGGCAAATGCGCCCATCTACATTCCATTCCGGGAACGCGGCAAATGCGCCCTCCAGCTTCTCGCCGCCCCTGGATACGAATCGCGGCGGAGCCTCAACCTCTATCCGGTCGCCGTCGGCGACCATCCGGGAGGGCTTGGCCGCGACCTGTCCGTTCACGCGCACCTTGCCTTCGATGACAAGCGCCTGCGCCATGTTGCGCGATGCGGCAAGGCCCCGTGCGGCAAGCGCATTATCGAGGCGGCACTTCATCACTCGAGCGACCGGATCGAACGGACGTCCGTCTTGCGGAAGTCCTGCGTTATCCCCTCCTTGACCTCAAGCCTGTACGTATCGAGGTTGTCGCTGTCCATCAGGACCCCGCGGTAAGTGCCGTTCACCGTCTCGATCTCGGTGTCGGCGATGAATATCCGCTTCATCTTCGCCTTAAGCGGAACGCCCTTCTTGGCCTCCACGGTTACCTTGCGCTTCACCTCCGCATACCCGCGCATGTGGAGGGTGACCTCATGCTCGCCGGCCTCTATGTCGCGGAGGTAGAGGGTGTCGGACTTGACGCCGGAAAGGTCCGCCTTCCTCCCGCGATGCGCCGACGTCGCGCCCATCGCCTTGCCGTCGACAAGCACCTTCGCTCCTGGCGGCATCGTGACCACCTCTATCCATCCAAGCACGGACTCGAACTTGAACATCTCCGTGGTGTCTCCGCCGTTCTCGATCACCACGGTCTTGAACACCGGCGCATACCCGGCAAGCTCGGCCTTTATGGTATGCGCTCCCGGACGGATCGGGGATATCGTCACGGGGGTCTTCCCCACGTAGTTGTCGTCAACGGTCACGCGGGCATTCTCCGGCGAGGATATCACGGACATCCTGGCCGGCCGTCCCTGCAGCGAGAGCGAAAGCTCCTGCCGGTCGCCGGGGACTATGCGCAGCTCGCGCTTCTCCTCCTCGTATCCCTTCATCTTGAACACGATCGTCGCGTATCCCTTCGGGACCCGCTCGACCACGCACGGCGTGACGCCGCGCACGATCCCGTTCACCAGCACCGATGCGCCGGCCGGAGACGACTTGCACTCCACGATGCCGGAATCGAGGACGAGCTTCTCCAACCTTGCCACCGGTGTGCGCCCGGAGAGTGCAACGTTGATGCGCTTCGTCTGGAAGCCGATGCTCTCAAGGTCGAGCGAGTAGGCATTGTCCGTGTCAAGCGTGGTGACAAGCAATGGCGTAGTGCCAAGCGACACGCCGCCAAGCCTCACGTTTGCCCCCTCGGGGTCCGTCTTCACGAGGAGAAGCCCCTTCTCCGGCTCCAGCTCATAGTCTTTGCGCAGGAAGTCCCCGTCCTTTACGGACAGCACCTCCTCGACGAAGCGGTGCCCAGGGGCCTCGATCCGCAGCAGGTGCGATCCTTCGCCAACGTCAAATACCGACACCGGGACAATGCCCTTCGACACTCCGTCCACCATGACCTTCGCGCCTTCGGGACGCGCCGTGACGTCAATGCGGGTCGGCGCGGCCGGGAGCGTCATCGCCGCGAGGAAAGCGGCGAGGCAGCCTGCGATTCGGCTCGTTGTGGATCCAATCTTCATTTCGAAGCCCCCTTCTTCAGACGGTTGTCAACATCCATGAGCTTCGCCGCCGCCTCGGCATGGCGCGGATCCTGCTGATCCGGCACAAGTTCACACAAGATCCGCAATTCGCGCCTGGCCCGCTCCCAGTCGCCCATGTTGACCGCACGGTCGGCCTCGAAACGCTGATCCTTGTAGCGACGCTCGAGCTCTGCCCTCACCATGTCTCGCTTCGTTATCAGCTCGCCGTAGTCATCGGGCTTCGGGTTCACGGTCTCAAGGTACATCACGGCCTCGTCATAGAGCTTGAGCGCGGCCGCCAGATTGCCGTAGTTCACGTCGCGCTCCTCCCACTTCGCGTCCGCCGCGCCCCTGACCGACTGGCTCCGCTCCGAAAGGTCTTCTGCGGAATACTGGATTGCCCATACCCCAAGCTCATTCTGCGAAAACGTCTCGAGCGCAAGCCGCATCTCGCGGAACGCGGCGGGCTCCGGCGCGTTCTCTACGAGGCAGGAGAACACTTTGCCGCCCCGCGCAATGCGGAACTCGTAGCGGTTGAGTTCCCCCGGACGCGCCGTGCCGGCGTACACCCCGTCAAGCCTGTAGAATGCCGAGGACGCGAACATGCGGTCCAGCTCTCCGCGTGCCTTGTCCGAGAGCTGGGCGGACTTCTTCATGTGCCTGTCGCTGTCCGGCACGTCGTCCAGCGTTGCGGATATCGTCCCTTTCTCGTCGACGGTCACCGCATACCGGCAGATGCCCTTGGTCGTGGCCTCCACCTTCTCGTACGACACCGACCACAGCTTCGCGCTGGCAAGCGGCTTCAGGATGGAGGTGGCGCCGGGGACGCTTCTCGGCACAAGCAATATCGCGGCGGCGGATCCGCCAAGCACGGCGATCAGAAGCAGCCACAGCACAAGTCGCATCGGCGACCCCTTCTGACGCTTGGCGCCCTGTCCACCCGTTCCGTCGCCGTTGGAGGAAAGCCCAAGATCGACGTCGCCACCCGCCTGTCCATCACCCTGCGGAGCGGCTTCAGACGCGGTCTTGCCCGCATCTTCCCCGTCCCCGACGACCACGAGCTCGCTGTCCCCCGCGGCGATGCGGTCTCCCGGCTTCAGCTCATAGCTCGACGTGCCGAGCTCCTCTTCGTTTACGGCAGTGCCGTTAGCGCTCGCAAGGTCGGTAATCCATATCTTGCCGTCGCGCAGCTCGAAAAGGCACTGGTTCCTCGACAGCGCGGGATCCTCAATCGATATCTCGCACGACGAAGAGCGTCCAAGCCGGATCCCTGACCCAGAAACCGAAAAGCTCCGACCCGCCAATGGGCCAACGGTCACTAATAGACTTGGTGTTTTCGTTTCCATACGGAACAGTTCCTTCACATGATGTTCTTCACAGCCTCAAGAAGTATAGGGGCAAGCAGCACGATCATTACCGCCGGGAATATGCACAGCAGAAGCGGACCAAGCATCTTCACCGGCGCCTCGTTCGCCAGTTTCTCGGCGCGGTCAAACCTGCGCGAACGCAGCTGCTCCGACTGTATGCGGAGGATCGGAGCAATGGGTACGCCAAGCTCGTCCGCCTGTATGAGCGCATGGGATACCGACCGCAGGTCTGGCTGGCGCACACGGTCCGCCATGTTGCGGAGAGCCACCCTTCTCGCGATCCCCATCTGTATCTCGCGGGTCATCCGTATCAGCTCTTCGTTCAGTGGATCAATCCTGCGCCTCTCGCAGTTGCGCTGGAGCGCACTCATGAAGTCCATCCCCGCCTCCACCGACAGCGTAAGCAGATCGAGCACGAAAGGCAGCGAGAGCATTATCGACTCGTGGCGGATCTTCAGGGCCTTGCGGAGCCACAGCAAGGGATAGGCATAGAAGTATAGGAATCCCATCAATATCAGGATCACGCAATTCCCGGCGATGAAAGAGTCCGGGGCCATTGCGCTGACCGACAGTATCGCGATGGCGAATGCCGATCCGCAGACGAGCGGCACGAGCATCTTCAGGGCGACGAACTCCGCGCCCGAAAGCAGCCCCTCCAGGCCGCACGCGACGATCATCCACTCGGCGGTATCCCTGGCGCCGGCGAACGATGGCAACGCGACAATCCTTGAGAGATTCGGGACGAACGGCAGGAGAAGACGGAACACGAGGGGGAGCTTGCGCTCGGTCTTGCGTCCATCCGCCAAGGTCACGTACGTTATCTCCGATGCGACGGAGACGGCATAATAGGCCAAGAGGGCCGCAGCCACGGCCCATGCAAGCATAACAGGTATCTGACTTGCGATCATCTGCACAAGGTCGCCAATTATACCACATTTGCCCGATACATGGTCTCGGTTTTAGCGGTCTTCTCCTTGCGGGTCGCCGGACAAAGTAAATGCAACCGTCGGCAGGTTAAATGCAACGAATCGCCCTGACGTGCATTTAACCTGTCCGAAAC
>CAVFWS010000094.1:0-7355 GCA_963626295.1 Clostridium sp. CAG:138 | reverse complement strand
CCCGAATAATTTTTCCCGGATCGCCGTGCTTTGGTCTCGCGCATTTGGTACAATACGCGGCGAGGAAAGGGCAGGGTTGCCCGTCCTTCACAAGCAAAAAAGAAAGGAATAACGTAAAATGGACGTAGGCAAGATGTTGGCGGGCGGTATGCTCGCCCTCGGTGTAGTTTCGGGCTGTGGCCCCGCCAAGCCGGAACTTCACATATACACGTGGAGCGATTACATTGCGGCGGATGTCATAGCCCGGTTCGAGAGGGAGAACAACTGCACGATAGTGGTTGACACGTTTGACTCAAACGAGGCGATGTTTGCGAAGCTCAAGGCCGGATCGACCGGCTACGACATCATAATGCCGAGTTCCTACCAGATCCCTGTGATGGCGAGGAACGGCATGATACTCAAGCTGGACCATGCGAAATTGCCGAACGTCAGGAAGAATTTCGACGCGAGCTACAGGACCAGCATCCTCGACCCGTCATTCACGTACAACGTGCCCTATGCCGTGACGTATACCGGGTTCGCGTACCGCAAGGATAGGATCGGCAACGCGCCGATCGACAGCTGGAAGATTTTCGAGACCTCGGCCCTCAAGGGTCGCATGTCGCTTCTCTCCGACATGCGCGAGACCATAGGCGGCGGGCTGAAGGCACTGGGCTATTCGCTCAACTCCACGAAGAAGGAGGAGATCGATGCCGCGGTCAGGAAGGTCCTCGAGTGGAAGAGGAACATCGCCAAGTTCGACAACGAGCAGTACAAGACGGCCGTCGCGTCCGCGGAATGGTTCGTCGGGCATGGCTACAGCTCCGACACGATACAGATAATGCTCGACGACGAGAACGTTGGCTTCTCCCTCCCCAAGGAGGGCTTCACCATCGCGTTCGACGAGATGGTGATAGCGGCGGACTCCAGGCAGGTGGATCTTGCGCACAGGTTCATAGACTACTGCTACGATCCCGACGTCGCGGCGGCGAACATGTCCGAGGTATGCTCCCCGATGCCGGTCGCGGCGGCGTTCCCGAAACTCGACGAGAAGCTGCGCAAGGTGGTGGTCCTCGACGCGGAGACGCTGAGCCACGGCGAGGTGCTCAAGGACTTCGACGACAATCCGGAGGTCCGCAAGCTCTACATCGAGGCGTGGGACAGGATAAAGGCCGGCGAATGACGTTCGCCGCCTGACCGAAAGAAAGGGCACATATGGGCAGGAGACTTAAGAAGGGTGAAGGCGTTCCATTGAGGGTCGGCCTCGTGGGGGCCGGCGGCATGGCGGCATACCACGTGGAGGGGTTCCGCCGGGCCGGCGCGGAGGTGTTCGCCATCGCGGACCCGTGCGAGGCGGCGGCGGAGGCCGCCGCCCAGCGGTTCGACGTGGCGCACGTCTACGAGTCGGCCGGGGAGATGCTGGCCCAGGCGGACATCGATGCGGTATCCGTGCTCACCCCGAACAAGTTCCACTGCCCGATCGTGCTCCAGGCCCTAAAGGCCGGGAAGCACGTGTTCTGCGAGAAGCCTCCGGCGCTCAACGCGAAGGAGGCGGCGCAGATGGCGCGTGCCGCGAAGAACGCGCGGCGCGTGCTGATGTTCGACTTCAACAACAGGGCGAGGCCGGAAGCGGTCGCCATGAAGGCGGCCATAGCGAGAGGGGACGCCGGGCGGATAAACTCGGCGCAGGCCATGTGGATACGCCGCACCGGCATACCCGGATTCGGCGGCTGGTTCACCACGAAGGCGCTCTCCGGCGGCGGCCCGGTGATAGACCTCCTGCACATGATAGACCTCGCGCTGCATTTCATGGGCTATCCCGAGCCGAAGTTCGTGCTTGCGGCGACGTACAGGGATTTCATAGACGACAGGCGGTTCAAGGGCCCGTGGGGCATACCGGACAAGGTTGGCGGGGTGTGCGACGTGGAGGCGGCGGCGCACGGGTTCGTGCTGTTCAAGAACGGATCGACGCTGTTCCTGCGGAACTCGTGGGCGGAGATGAACAAGCGGGAGGAGGTTTCCGTGACGTTCCAGGGCACGAAGGCCGGCGGAATGGTCAGGAGGCTTTTCGGCACGGACGGCATGGACGACACGGCGGAGGACTCCTGCGAGATATACCTTCAGGACGCGCAGGGCAACCGCGCGGACAAGGTGCTTTCCGTGGAGAAGGACGCGGCCATGGGGCGCGTCCGCGCGGCGGAGAACTTCATACTCACGATCCAGAGGAAGGAAAAGCCGCTCAACACCGTAGACGAGGCGGTCAAGCTGATGAAGATCATAGACGGGATATACGCATCCGCCAAGACTGGCGCCCCCGTGCGCATCAAGTGACGGTTCGCAGAAGGAAGACATCGGTGAAGCTATGGTAAAGAGAAGAGAGTTCGTGGGATCGGCGCTTGCGGCAACGCTTCTTGGCGGCTGCGGGATCTCAAAGGCAAAACAGCAGAATGGAGGGAAATTCGTGACTTCAGACAGGCTTGGCGTGTGCAGCTGGAGCTTCCAGCTCCCGCTCGATTCCGTGGCGGCGGAAATGGGGAAGATGGGGCTGAGGAACATCAACCTTGCGCTTCAGCCGTTCCTCGAGGGCGACGAGCGGCACGGGAAGGCGGAGGATGCCGGCGCGCGCGGGCGCGTCGAGGCGCGAATCGCGTCCGGAGAGTGGCGCATAACCGCGACGATGATATCCTTCAACCATGAGGACTACAGTACGCTCGACGCAATCCGCAGGACGGGGGGCATAGTGCCGGACGAGCACTGGGAGGCGGATCGCGCCCTCGTCGCGAAGGCCGCTCGGCTGACGGGCGAATGGAAGGTGCCGTACATGCTCATGCACGCCGGATTCCTGGACGAGTCCGACAGGGCCGCGTTCGACAAGTACCTGTACAGGGTAAAGACCCTCCGCGACATATGCGCGAAAGAGAATGTGCAGCTCATCCTCGAGACCGGGCAGGAGACGGCTGACGACCTCGCGAGGTTCATGCCGCTTGTCGAGGGCGTGGGCGTCAACTTCGACCCCGCCAACATGATCCTCTACAACAAGGGGGTGCCCGTGGACGCGGTGAGGAAGATAGCGCCATGGATCAGGCACATGCACATCAAGGACGCGAAATACACAAAGGTGCCCGGCACCTGGGGCGAGGAAGTGCCGTGGGGCGACGGGGACGTGAACGCCGCCCTCATGCTGAAGACGCTTGAGGAGGTCGGCTACAGCGGCGCGTTCGCGATAGAGCGCGAGGGCGGGAACAGCCGCGTCGCGGACATTGCGCTTGCCGCCAGGCGGATGCTTTCGGCGTAATCCGGGGGTGGCCATGGATATCGCGGAAGAGATTGCGCATCTCAAGGAAAGCCGCAACGCGGTGATCCTCGCGCACAACTATACGAGAGGCGAGGTGCAGGATGCCGCCGACTTCACCGGCGACTCGCTGGAGCTCGCCCGCCGCGCGACCGAGGTGGAGGCAGACGTCATCGTGTTCTGCGGCGTATGGTTCATGGCCGAGACGGCCAAGATCCTCAATCCCGCAAAGAAGGTGCTTATACCGGAGCCTTCCGCGGGATGCCCCATGGCCGACATGATCACGGGTGCGCAGCTGCGCGAACTCAAGGCGAAGAACCCCGGCGCGAAGGCCGTGTGCTACGTGAACTCCACGGCAGAGGTCAAGGCCGAGTGCGACATCTGCGTGACGAGCGGCAACGCGGAGAAGGTCATGGCGAAGTTCGGCCCCGACGAAAGGGTCATCTTCGTGCCGGACCGGCATCTTGGTGGGCATATAGCCGGATTGCTGAAGCGCGACTACACGCTCTGGCCCGGATACTGCCCCACGCACGCGGCGATCACGGCGAGCGCCATCGGGGACGCCAGGCGGCGGCATCCCGGAGCGCCCGTCATGGTGCATCCCGAATGCGCCAGGGACGTGAGGGAGGCGGCCGACGAACGGCTCTCCACCGGCGGAATGTGCCGCTTCGCGCGCGAATCCCCGCACAAGGCTTTCATCGTCGGCACGGAGGTCGGCATCCTGCACCGCCTCCGCAAGGAAAACCCGGAGAAGGCCTTCTATCCCGTCTCGGACCGGATCGTCTGCCCGAACATGAAAAAGACGACGCTTGACAACCTTGCCGAATCGCTGCGCGAGATGAAGACTGAGGTCGAGGTGCCACAGGACATCGCGACAAGGGCCAGAAGGGCCATCGATGCGATGCTTGCCGTAAGGTGATTGGCTTGCGTCCGGTTCGCGGCTGTCCGCATTTTCGCAAAAAGAATGCTTGCAAAATCCTCGGCAAAAGGGTATCTTATGCGCATTCGCTCTTGGAGGCGTGTAGGGTTTTCAGGAAGCGTTGCTTTTTAAGTAAGGAAATGGGCCTAAACTGCGAGATGTTGCGGCATGGGCCAAAAAGAGGAAAATAAATGAACGTGAGGTTCGGTCTGATCGTGGGCGCGGCGGTGGCTTGCGCGGTGGTTACTGGTTGCAAGGCCCCCAAGGCCAGCACATCAAGCGGTACGGCGTCGTCGGCGCGTCCGGTGCGTCAGTCGGAGGTGAAGGCTGTCGAGAAGGCGCCGCAGGCCGCCCCTTCGGAGGCAGCGGCGCAGAAGCCCGCGCCGTTGCGCTGCCAGTGCGCTCCCGGCACTGTGCATGAATCTCCGTGCGGGTGCGGCGCGTCGGACTGCAGGTGCAAGGTCGTCCCGCCGGAGCCGGAATATACGCTGTACCGCGTGAAGGGCGGCGACACCCTCTCCGCGATTTGCGTAGAGTATGGCCTGAAGCAGAAGAGTGTGCTTGAGCTGAATCCCGGCCTTTCGCCCAACAAGATATATGTCGGGAGGAAAATAAAGCTTCCGGGCCGGATCGAGCTCAAGGGCGACGACGCAAAGCCTGCCGATAGGCCGGCGGCGTCCGCCAAGGCCGGCAAGGCGCGTAGTGCGGGCGGCGCCCGGGCTTCCGCGTACACGGGTGCCACCAGGGTCTACGTGGTGAAGAGCGGCGATACTCTCGGCAGGCTCGCGATCGACAGCGGCGTCACGGTGAAGTGCCTCATGGACATGAACGGCCTCAAGAGCCGAGTGATCCGCATCGGCCAGAAGCTGAAGGTGCCGGCGGAGAAGCCTGTCGCCGTGGCGGCGAAGAAGCCCGCCGCGACCAAGCCCGATTCTGCGTCGAAGCCGGTCGCCAAGGCCGAGCAGAAGGATGCGGTTGCGGCTGAGGCTGCGGCGAAGCCGGCGGAGACGGCTTCCGCGGCGGCGGAGCAGAAGGTCGAGAAGGATGCCGCGCCGGAGGCCGCGCCAGCTCCGGCTACGGCGGAGCCGGCAGCCGCATCGACGGCCGCCGAGGAGGCCGGAACCCCCAAGACGCACACGGTGAAGGAGGGCGAGGACGTGGTTTCCATCGCCATTGCGTATGGCGTGTCGCCGAGCGCGATCTTCGACCTCAACAACATCAAGGGTACTGATGCCGTTGAGCCGGGCACGGTGTTGAAGCTTCCCGCCAACGCCAGGGCCCAGTGAGACAGGCTCGCGTAGTTCTTGGACTTGCAGTCCTCGCACTCGTCGCGATAGGATTCGTGGTGCTTTCCTCGGCCGGCAGTCCGGTCGGATACAGGAAGTACCACGATTTCTACTATTTCCTCAAGCAGCAGGGACGCTGGCTGGCGATCGCGATGCCGCTGTTCCTCGCGGCGGTGTTCTTCGACTACCGCAAATGGCGCGAGCACAGGTGGCTGACCGTGCTCATGTACGCATCCGTCGTCATCGCGCTCGGGGCCGTGTTCGGTTTCCGTCCGATCAACGGCTCCCGCCGGTGGCTGATGCTTGGGCCCATCCACATCCAGCCGAGCGAATTCGCGAAGATCGCGGTCGTGATCACGATGTCGGTATTCCTCGACAGGGCCGGTTGGCGGATTGAGCTTTTCTGGAAGGGGGCGCTTCGGGCCCTGGCGATCATTGCGCTGCCGATGCTCCTTGCCGTGTTCGAGCCGGATTTCGGGTCGACGATGGTGATTGCCCTTTCGGGCGGCGTCCTGATGTTCATCGCCGGGATGAGGTGGCGGCACATGATCCTGATCGGCGTTGCGGGGACGGTCCTGGTGGGGTCGCTTCTGCTGTCGAACGGCAACCGCATGAGGCGCATATCGGCGTGGATGCCGGATGCCGCGAAAGTCCACCTTTCCGCGTGGTGTCCGTGGCTTGGCGACCTCACGGTCTCTACCGAGGATGCCCGCGAGGCCAACCACCAGCTCGACCAGGCCCTGATAGCGATCCGCAACGGCGGCGAGACCGGGCTTGGGTACTGCAACTCAAGGCAGAAGGAACGCTATCTCCCCGAAAACCACACCGATTTCATCTTTGC
This sequence comes from Clostridium sp. CAG:138, assembly GCA_963626295.1. Taxonomy (GTDB): domain Bacteria; phylum Verrucomicrobiota; class Kiritimatiellia; order RFP12; family UBA1067; genus UBA1731. Next base: position 1,038 of record CAVFWS010000094.1, on the reverse strand, counting down.
CATTGGGGCGGAGGAATGGGGGGTGGCGTTCTCGCTGCTCATGCTGTCGCTGTTCGTCACCGTGTTCGTTTGCGGAATGGTAATCGCGGCGAAGTCATGCGACCGGCTCGGCAGGCTCATGGCCTTCGGGATGACGTTCCTCATATTCTTCCAGGCGATGTTCAACATGGGGGTCGTTACGGGACTCTTGCCCACGAAGGGCCTTGCGCTTCCGTTCATCAGCTACGGCGGCACGAACCTCATGACGGCCCTGATCGCCGTTGGGGTGCTCATAAACGTGTCGCGTCAGGCGGACTTGCAACGGATTAGGGAAAAGAGTAAAATACAAGCCGTTTTTCACATCAAAGGAGGTTAAGCAAAAAATGTCGAGAGTCTACAATTTCTCAGCCGGTCCGGCGGTGCTCCCGCTTGAGGTTCTGCAGGAGGCCCAGCGGAATCTGGTGGATTACAAGGGATCGGGAATGTCCGTGATGGAGATGTCCCACCGTGGCAAGGAATACGATGCGATCCACCAGGAGGCCATAGCCACGTTCAAGGAACTCTGCGGACTCGACGACGACTGGTCCGTATGCTTCATCCAGGGCGGCGCATCGCTCCAGTTTGCGATGATACCGATGAACTTCCTCGGCAAGGACAAGGTTGCCGACTACGTCAAGAGCGGCACGTGGGGCGGCAAGGCCCTGAAGGAGGCCCAGAAGGTCGGCACGGTGAACATCGCCGCCGACTGCCAGAAGGACATCCCCACCCGCCAGCCCGATGCCGGCGAATACAAGTGGACGCCCGGCGCCGCGTACAGCCACATCTGCACGAACGAGACGATCTCCGGCGCGGAGATGAAGGAGATGCCGGATACGGGCTCGCCTCTCATCGGGGATATGTCCTCCGACATCCTGTCCTGCCCCCGCGACTACACGAAGTTCTCGATGTTCTACGCCGGTGCCCAGAAGAACCTCGGTCCTTCCGGCATGGCCGTCGTCGCGATCCGCAAGGAGTTCGCCGAGAAGGGCGACGCGTCGTTGCCGACGATGCTCCAGTACC
>CAVFWS010000093.1:0-7483 GCA_963626295.1 Clostridium sp. CAG:138 | reverse complement strand
ACGGCTTCGACATTTCGGCAGGGCCGCTTTCGGCCGACGTCGACTTCTCCTCGCTCGTCGTCAGCGCCGGCCTCGCGTTCCGCTTCTGAGCGAGTGCGGTCACGAGGAGAGCGGTCTCTTGAGCGCGCCTACGGCGTTGCTTCGCGCCTTCCCTCCGAAGCGCGTTCGTGCTTCTGCGGCGCATTTCGCGACGGGAGATTTCAACATCCTTTGAGAGATCAATGGAGTCCATCAGGTCGTTAAAGTCCGAGCCGCTGACGATATAGGAGGCCGCGCACCCGTTCTGCGTCATGAGAATCGGGTGGTGCGTCGACTGGACTCTCCCGATCACGTACCCTCTTGAATCGGATGGCGCGACTGTGGTATAATCCGCGCCTGTTTCTACGAATGAAGGTGTCATGAACGGTGCATTTCAGTTCTGGTGGTGGCGCAACTTCGGTCTTACGACCGGAGCGTGCGCGTGCGCTCGGAACTGGTGACCTGGAATAAGGCACACATTATCCGATATGCGGTCCCGCTCCAGTCGAGCGAGGCCGTTTTCGTTTTCTGATCGCGCTTGCGCATAGTGAATCAAACAACAGGTTAGTCAAACATCAAACAGGAGCAATGAGATGCTGAAGGAACTTACGGAGAGGGAATTTTCGGAACGGGCCGCGGACGGCGGCATAGTCCCGGTGTATCGAGAATACCTTGCGGACATGGATACGCCGGTGTCCGTGCTTGCGCGGATCGGCGACAGGGACGCCTTCCTGCTGGAGAGCGTCGCGGGATGCGGGGCGGGATCGAGGTATTCGTTTCTTGGCGTGGATCCCGTGGAGACCGTGTTCGCCAAGGATGGTGCGGTGTTCTCGCGTAAGGCAGGGGGAGGCACGGAAATCCTCCCGGACGAAGATGTGCTGCTGGCGCTGCGCAGGATCCTCGGATCGCGCGACTTCCGTGCCGATCCGGCGCTGCCGCCGCTGCAGGGCGGGGCGATAGGCTATCTCGCATACGACCATGTCAGCGCCTTTGAGCCTCGCGTACGGCTTACGCCGGAGGCGGGCACTCCGTCCTCGGCGTTCATGCTCACGGATACCGTGCTCGTATTCGACAACCTGCGCCGCACCGTCACGGTGATAGCGTGCATGGATTCCAGCGAGCCGGACGCATACAGGCGCGGGCGGGAGCGCATAGACGAGGTGTATGCGAGGCTGTTCCTCCGCGAGCGCACCATGCCTCGCCAGAGGGTGCAGAGGGCAAAATCCGCATTCACCCCGGAGATGTCGGCGGAAGAGTTCGCGGACATCGTGAAAAGGTGCAAGCAGGACATCCTCAACGGCGAATGCATCCAGATCGTCCCGTCCCAGAAGTTCACGAAGGAGACCGACGCCGATTCCGTCTCGCTGTACCGTGCGCTCCGAATGGTGAATCCGTCGCCATACAACATCTACATGAAGGTTGGCGACCATACCCTCATCGGATCGTCGCCGGAGGAGCTGGTGAAGCTTGAGGGGCGCAGATGCACGACGTGCCCCATCGCCGGGACGCGACCCCGCGGCGCGACGCCGGATGCGGATGCGGCGAACGAGCGCGATCTCGTTTCGGACGCGAAGGAGAACGCGGAGCACGTGATGCTCGTTGACCTTGGCCGCAACGACCTTGGCCGCGTATCAGAGACCGGAAGCGTCAGGGTCTCGTCGTTCGCGCACATCGAGCGGTATTCGCACGTGATGCATCTGGTCTCGGAGGTGGAGGGGACGCTTGCCGAGGGCAAGGACGGATTCGACCTTCTGAGGGCGGCGTTTCCTGCGGGTACGCTGACCGGGGCGCCGAAGATACGCGCGATGGAGCTCATAGCCCAGTACGAGAAGTCGCCGCGCGGCATATATGGCGGCGCGGCCGGATACTTCAGCAACACCGGGGACATGGATTTCGCGATAGTGATCCGCACGCTCGTCAAATGCGGCCGTTCGGTGACCATGCGCGCCGGCGCGGGGATTGTGGCGGATTCCGATCCGCGCAAGGAATACCAGGAGACGATCAACAAGTCGATGGCGGTGTTCGAGGCGGTGGATTTCGCCGAGACGCTGTAGCCCATCGCGCAGACAGGAGAAATGCGATGATACTGATGATAGACAATTACGACTCGTTCACGTACAACCTCGTGCAGGCGTTTCGGGGGTTTGGGGCGGATATGCAGGTCGTCCGCAACGACAAGATAGACGTGGATGGCATACGCGCGCTTGCCCCGGCGGCGATCGTTCTTTCCCCCGGGCCGGGCAATCCCGATTCCGCGGGGGTCACGCTTGAGGCGGCAAGGGCTTTCGCCGGGGTCGTGCCCATGCTGGGGATATGCCTTGGGCACCAGTCCATCGCGCAGGCGTTTGGCGGCAAGATAGTGCGCGCCAAACGCCTCATGCACGGCAAGACGAGCCCGATAAGCCATGACGGGCGCGGCATATTCGCGGGATTGCCCCAGGGATTCGCGGCAATGCGGTACCATTCGCTTGCCGTGGATCGCGAGACCCTGCCGGAGTGCCTTGAGGTTTCGGCAGAGTCGGATGACGGGGAGATCATGGGGCTGAGGCACAAGACGATGCCGATAGAGTCCGTGCAGTACCACCCCGAATCCATAGGCACTCCCGAAGGCGGGCGGCAGATAATGAACTTCATCGAGATGGCAAGGAAGGTGCGCCAATGACAATCGAATCGCTCAGGAAGGTTCAGGCCGGCGGGCATCTCACGGAGGACGAGGCCTTTTGCGTTTTCGGAGAGATCATGAGGGGCGAAGTCGCCAGCGAGGCCGTCCTCGCCGCGCTCCTTACCGGCATTCAGATGAACGGGCCGACGGCGGCGGAGGTTGTGGGCGCGACCAGGGCGATGCGCGATGCCTGCGTACGCATCGAGGCGCCGAAGGACGCCGTGGACATAGTCGGCACTGGCGGCGACGGCTTCGGGACATTCAACGTCTCTACGACGGCGGCGGTCATAGCGGCTGGCGCGGGCGTCACGGTCGCAAAGCACGGCAATAGGGCATCCACGTCCAAAAGCGGATCGGCGGATTGCCTTGCGGCACTTGGCTACGATCTCCAGAAGCCGATAGGCGAGATCGAGCGGTCGCTCCGCGAGAACGGCATCGGATTCCTCTTCGCGAACAAGTGCCATCCGGCGATGCGGCATGCCGCCCCCGTGCGCCGCGCATTGCCGTTCAGGACGATCTTCAACCTCGTGGGGCCGCTGTCAAACCCGGCGGGCGTAAGGCGGTATGCGCTTGGCGTATATTCGCCGGAGGCAATGGGGCTGTACGTGGATGCGCTAAAGTCGCTTGGGGTGGAGAAGGCCGTGGTCTTTTGCGGGCCCGGAGGGTTGGACGAACTTGGGATATCTGGAGTGTCGAGAGTCGCCGAACTCTCGGAGAACGGCACTGTCCGCAGCTACGGGATAGACCCGGTGCGCCTATTCGGCGAGCTGCGGCCCATGTCCGCAATCGCGGGTGGAGATCCGAAGGCGAATGCGCAGATTACGCTGGACGTCCTGGCCGGCAGGGAACGGGGCGCCTGCCGCGCCGCCGCATCGCTCAATGCGGCGGCGGCGATCCTGGCCGGAGGGAAGTCCGGCTCGATTGAAGAGGGCCTTGGGCTCGCGTACGAGTCCATCGATTCGGGGAGGGCGCTCTCCAAGCTGCGCTCCCTTGTCGGGCGGCTACCAGACGATGGGCGACAGTCCGTTGGCTGACAGGTATTCGTTCGCCTCCTTGAAGTGTCCGCACCCGAAGAACCCCCTGTGCGCCGAAAGCGGGGACGGGTGCGGAGCCTCAAGCACGAGATGCCGCTGTCTGCTGATGAAGGCGCCCTTGCGCCTCGCGTAGCTGCCCCAAAGGAGAAACACTAGGTGCTCGCGCCTTTCCGCAAGCTTCGCCACGACGGCATCGGTGAACATCTCCCATCCCTTCCCCTGGTGCGAACCCGCATTCCCGGCAGACACCGTAAGCGTCGCATTCAGAAGAAGCACCCCCTGGTCTGCCCAGTGCGAGAGGTCGCCGTCGCGGCTGCGGAATGGTGTGCCGTATTCGTCCTCAAGCTCCTTGTAGATGTTCACGAGCGATGGCGGCACCTGTACGCCCTTCCTCACCGAGAAGGAGAGGCCGTGGGCCTGATTCGGCTCGTGGTAGGGATCCTGCCCAAGGATCACCACCTTTACCTTCCCGAATGGCGTACGGTTGAACGCCTCGAAGATGTATTTGCCCGGCGGGTACACCGTGCCGCTTGCGTATGCGGACTTTACGAATGCCGCAAGCCGGGCGAAGTAGGCGCTGCCGAATTCGTCCGCCAGCGCCTGTTTCCAGGATTCCTCGATATTGACGTCCATTTTCCCTTGTGTCCCATCCTTTGCCGTCCAATAGACGTTGCGAAGTGTACCATAATTGCGGCGCGAGGGGGACACGCGCCCTCCCATTTGTCGGATTTGTGGGTCGCGGTCTCGTCCTGGCGTTGAGCCATGTGGTATAATAGCGGACTCTTGATCTGAAAGGCAAATTATGAACAAGCTTACCGCAGACGAACTGAGAGAGGCATATCTATCATTCTTCGAGTCGAAGGGGCATGTGCGCATACCCGGCGCGTCGGTGATTCCCGAGAACGACCCGACCGTACTGTTCACGACGGCCGGCATGCATCCGCTCGTGCCTTACCTCATGGGGCAGATGCCGCATCCGGCCGGAACGCGCCTTACGGATGTGCAGAAGTGCGTCCGCACCGGCGACATAGACGCGGTAGGCGACAGTGCGCACCTGACCTTCTTCGAGATGCTCGGCAACTGGTCCCTGAACGACTACTTCAAGCCGGAGGCCATAGCGTGGAGCTTCGAGTTCCTCACCACGAAGCTTGGCTTCGACCCGAAGGATCTCTACGTCACGGTGTTCGCCGGCGAGGACGGGATTCCGCGTGACGACGAGGCGATAGGCCTCTGGAAGAAACAGGGGCTTCCCGATGACCACATATTCCCGCTCCCCCGCGAAGACAACTGGTGGGGCCCTGCCGGGACCACGGGCCCGTGCGGGCCGGATACCGAGATGTTCATCGACACCGGCAAGGGGAAGTGCGGCCCGGATTGCCGTCCGGGATGCCACTGCGGCAAGTACATCGAGATCTGGAACAACGTGTTCATGCAGTACAACAAGAACGCCGATGGCGGGTTCGAGCCGCTCGGGCGGCACAACGTCGATACCGGGATGGGCGTTGAGCGCACGGTGTGCATGCTGTCGGGCCTGCCGACCGTGTTCGACACGGAGATCTTCGCGCCTATCATGGCGAAGATAGACGAGCTTTCCACCATCGTGCCGGAAGACGCGGAGCTGAGGACGCGGTCCCGCCGCATCATTGCGGACCACATGCGCACGGCGACGTTCATCCTCTGCGATCCCAAGGGAGGGGTGAAGCCCGGCAACATCGGGGCGAACTACGTGCTGCGCCGGCTGATTCGCCGAGCCGTGCGCTACAGCCGCTTCCTCGGCATCGCCCCGGGCTTTACGGTCAGGCTCGCCGAGACGATCTGCGAGAAGTACAGGCACGTCTACCCCGAACTCGCCGAAAACCTCGCGAACTGCAAGCTCGATCTCGAGGCGGAGGAAAACCGCTTCAACCAGACCCTCGACAAGGGCGCGGCGATGTTCGCGAAGGTCGCGGAGCAGCTGAAGCTGCACGGGCAGACGCAGATATCCGGCAAGACCGCATTCAAGCTGTACGACACTTTCGGCTATCCGCTGGAGATGACGCTTGAGCTGGCCAAGGAGCAGGGGCTTCAGGTGGATGTCGCGGGATTCGAGGAGGCGAACCGCAAGCACCAGGAGCTTTCCCGCACGACATCCGCCGGTTCGTTCAAGGCGGGGCTCCAGGACAATTCCGAGGTGGTGACGCGGATGCACACCGCGACGCACCTCCTCCATGCCGCGCTCCACAGGGTGCTTGGGCCGACCGCGAACCAGAAGGGCTCGAACATCACTGCGGAACGCCTGCGCTTTGACTTCACGTGGCCTGAGAAGATGACCGACGAGCAGATCGCCGAAGTCGAGAGTCTTGTGAACGGGTGGATCCGGCAGGGCATAGACGTGACGAAGAAGACCACCACGGTGGAAGAGGCCAAGGCGGAGGGGGCCATGGCGCTCTTCGGCTCGAAGTACGGCGACCAGGTGACGCTCTACACGATCGGCGACATCTCCAAGGAGATATGCTGCGGCCCGCACGTGAAGAACACGAGCGAGCTCGGCAGCTTCAAGATACAGAAGGAGCAGTCTTCGTCCGCGGGCGTCCGCCGCATAAAGGCCGTGATCGGCAATATGTGACGCATCCGTTGCCGAGGAGTGCGGCGCCTATGCATCGGAAGGTACTGCTGTTGGCGGGGGAGGAGTCCGGGATGCTCTATGCGGAGCGTCTTGGGGCTCTGCTTCGGGCGGCAGGGTGCGAGGTGCGCGGATATGGGGATTACGGATTCCACACCGCAGATCTGGCGGTGATGGGCTTCTGGCCCGTCCTTCGCCGGATATTCTATTTCCTTGGCGTTGCGCGGACGATGAAGCGGGCGATCTGCGAGTGGCGGCCCGACGTGGTCGTCACCGTGGATTATCCGGGACTGAACCTCAAGCTTGCGTCTTTCGCCAAGAGGCGTGGCGTCCCGGCGATACACATCGTGTGTCCGCAGGTGTGGGCCTGGCGCCGCAATCGCATACCGAAGGTCGCGGCCGCGCTTTCCGAACTGCTGTGCTTCTTCCCGTTCGAGCCGGGCCTGTTCGACGGCACTGGCCTCAAGGTCAAGTTCATCGGCCATCCGCTTGTGCGTGTAGTGGAACGGGAGAATGCCGAGGGCGCATCGGCGCGGGACGGCATGGCCGGACGAGACCGAATCGTGGCGCTGCTGCCGGGATCGCGGATTGGCGAGATAAGGAGGATACTGCCCCGACTCCTTGGGGCGATATCGATCCTGTCGAAGCACCATTCGGAAGATGCTCGTGAGAAAGGCCGTGACGAGCCGACATTGAGGGTCGTGATCCCCGCCGCAAACCGCGGGGCGGAGATGGAGATCAGGCGCATTCTGGGGAATGCCGCCGATTTGCCGCCCGTTGAGGTTCGCTTGGGCGGCGCGCGGCAACTGCTCCGAGAGGCGCACTGCGCGGCGGTGGCGAGCGGCACGGCGACGCTGGAGGCGGCGCTTGCGCGGTGTCCTACTGTGCTTGTATATGCTGTGTCGCCAATCCTTGCGTGGTTTGCGCGTCGCGTGATAACGGGCGTGAGGCACGTCGGTCTGGCCAACATCATCGCGGAGAAATGCGGGTTTGAGCCTCCCATGCCGGAACTGCTCCAGGAGGATTTCACATCCGAGGCGGTTGCGGACCGGCTGGAGGCGTGGCTGGATTCTTCCGTGGCGCGAGCCGACGCCGCCGCAAGGCTTGATGCCGCCATTGGGCATTTGCGGGCGGACGCCGCGCCGCTTGAGATTGCGGCGCACGAGG
>CAVFWS010000092.1:0-7517 GCA_963626295.1 Clostridium sp. CAG:138 | reverse complement strand
GCATATCAGCGCTCCCGGACATGGAGCGCGTCATCCTCGCCGGTGCGGAGAAGGTGTCGGTGAATTCCCTGGCGGTGCGCAATCCATCCATCATATCGGATGGCGCAAGGGCGTTCGGAAGGCAGTGCATCGTGCTTGGGATGGATCCCGTGAGGAGCGACAATCCGAAGTGTCCGAGCGGGTACGAGATCACGACCCGAGGCTTCCGCGAGTTCACGGGAATGGACGCCGTGGAGTGGGCGAAGCGCGCCGTCGACCTCGGCGCCGGCGAGATCGTGGTGAATTCGGTCGATGCGGACGGCACACGCGCCGGGTTCGAGCTCAGGATCACGCGTCTTATCGCGGAGGCCGTCGGCGTGCCGGTCGTCGCCTCCGGCGGCGCGGGGAGGCCGGAGCATCTCGTCACGGTGTTCAATGAGGCGAAGGCGGACGCCGCCATCGTCGCGGGCATGATCCATTCCGGGGAGTACACGATCGCCGACATAAAGGCCGTGATGGCCAAGGCTCACGTACCCGTTAGAATGAACTGGTGATGGCATGAAAGGAGACATGGAGATGACAAATGGAGTTGAGGCGGCGGCCTCGTGCGCCACGGGCGTGAACGATGTGGTGATGAAGGACCTGAACGAGCATCTTGGATACGGGCAGGAACTCTGGAATCAGGCAGTGGCATGGGTGGCCGAACACGGCGTAGGGTTCGTGATGAACCTGATTGCGGCGGTCCTGATTCTGCTGGTCGGGATGCTCGCGATCCGACTGGTCAAAAAGGCGGTGGCGACCGCCCTTTCGCGCGTAAGCAAGATGAGCAGGCTGCTTTCGGACTTCCTCGTGAGCGTCGTCAGCAAGACGTGCTGGGTGGTGCTGGCCCTGCTGGTGATGCAGCGCGTGGGGATAAACGTGGGACCGCTCATCGCCGGCCTCGGCGTCACAGGCTTCATAGTCGGATTCGCCTTCCAGGAGACGCTCGGATCCTTTGCATCGGGGATGATGATAGCCCTCAACCAGCCGTTCAAGGTGGGCGACTACGTGGTCGCGGGCGGCATAGAGGGAACCGTGCTCGAGCTCAACATGATGGCCACCGTATTCGCCACGGCGGACAACAAGAAGGTGATAGCGCCGAACAAGGTCGTGTGGGGCAGCGCGATCACGAACTACACCGCGCTCGGGATGCGCCGGGTGGACTTGACCGTACGCATAGGCTACGGCGCGGACATCGGCAAGGCCAAGGCGGTCGCGCTCGAGACGCTCAAGGGGATATCCGGCGTCCTCGCCGATCCGCCGCCCGCCGTGTTCGTGGCGTCCCTGAACGGCTCCTGCGTGCTGATCAACATTCGCCCGTGGGCGGCGTGCTCCGACTACTGGCCGGTCTATTCCGCCGCTCAGGAGGAGGTCAAGAGGGCGTTCGCGGCGAACGGCATCGCCATCCAGCCCCCGCAGCTCGACGTACACATGGTCCCGCAGGTTATCTGATATAATTACCGCCAATGAGTGAGACCGCACAGAGCCAAGGCGGGCAGCACGTCGCGCTGCCGCTGAAGTACCGTCCGATGGTGTTCGACGACGTCGTCGGGCAGGAGCACGTGGTGCGCACGCTTAGGCACGCCATAGAGTCCGGGCGCGTCGCCAACGCATACCTTTTCGTGGGGCCGCGAGGCATCGGCAAGACCACCACGAGCCGCATATTCGCGAAGGCCCTGAACTGCACTTCGCCCAATGGCGTAGAGCCTTGCGGGAAGTGCGAGAACTGCGTTCAGATCGCGGAGGGGCGCTCCCTTGACGTAATGGAGCTCGATGGCGCCTCCCACAACAAGGTGGAGCACGTGCGCCCGATAATCGATGCCGTGCAGTTCAAGCCCACCGCATCGAAGTACAAGATATTCATAGTGGACGAGTGCCACATGCTCACCCCCGCGGCGTGGAACGCACTGCTCAAGACGCTTGAGGAGCCGCCGCCATACGTGAAGTTCATATTCGCGACCACGGAGGGCGACAAGGTTCTCCCCACGATAATATCGCGTTGCCAGAGGTTTGACCTCCATCGGATCCAGACGAACCAAATTGTTGACCGACTCAAGTACATCTGCGGCAACGAGGGCGTTTCGGCGGACGAGGATGCGCTTCTCGCGATAGCGCGTGGCGCGGAGGGCGGGATGCGCGACGCCCTCTCGTCCCTTGACCAGCTGATTGCGTTCAAGGGCGGGCAAATCTCGGAGGAGGATGCGCTTTCGGTGTTCGGCCTCGTGTCGCGCTCCGAGCTTGAGGGGCTGGCCGGCGCGATACTGGGCGGCGATTCCGCCGCGATACTGAACGCCGTCGCGACATTCGATTCGGCGGGCAAGAACATGCGCAGGCTTGCGGGCGAACTGATGCTCCATTTCCGCAACCTTGTGGTGTGGCAGGCACTTGGGCCAAAGGCGGAAGGCGCACTTGAGCTTACTGCCGACCAGTGCAGGACGCTTGCGGGGCAGGCGAGGCTATGCGATTCGTCGCGCATATTCCGCATCGCGGACAAGCTTGCCGAGATGGAGGACAAGCTTCGCCATGTGCTCAGCGTGCGTACGCTCATCGAGATGACGCTGCTTAGGGCCGGTCGGATCGCGACCGTCGCGAGCATCGAGGAGCTGATGAGGGCCGTCCGGGAACTGAAGGCCGGGGCGGTGCCATCTTCCGTGGGCGGCATATCCCAGCCCCGGCAGTCGCAGACCGCGGCGGCTAAAGGACTCGGCGAAAGCCCCGCTCAGCGGGTTGCGGACCGGGGGGCATCCGCACCGGCGACACCGCCGGTGCAGACGGCGGCGGACAAGGGGAAGGCCATGAGCCGCAATGACATCTTGGCGGATCCGAAACTGAACGGCATCCTGAAGTCCATAGATGGCAAGATCGTTGACATAAAAGAAGCATGAGAGGAACAGACATGGAAGATAACAAGGTGGAACGTCCCGTGATGAAGATGCTGCCTGGCGACGAAGTGCGCCAGATCATGTGGCGCTATGCGGAGCGGTACGACATCCAGATGGCCGTTGCCGGCGCCCGCCAGACGGCCCGCTCGGTGGTCGCGCAGCTTGTCGCGAACGGGCAACGCTTCACGCACGAGTGGACGCCCGAGAAGCAGTCCCTGTTCGATGCGTTCGACGCCTCCGGCATGACGGCCGCCACGCTGAACTTCGACTGCGGAGGCCTCTTCGAGGGACCCCGCAACCTCGCCATGTCGCTCGTCACGTATGAGACGGCCTGGGTGGACAACGGGGCCGCCACATCCTCCTTCGTCAACGACCTTGCGATGGGGCCGATAGCCGAGCTTGGCACTCCCGAACAGAAGAAGAGGTACATGACGCTGTGCGCCCCAGGCAACCCGTCCGGCAAGACGTGGCGCGGATCGTTCGCGCTTACCGAGCCGTTGCCGTACGTGGGCGTGGATACCGGAGTGCTTTGCGGACGCATCACCGTCGCCGAATGGAAGGATGGCGAAGAGCCGATGCTCCGCGTGGAGAAGCGCGGGCGGTTCATCACAAACATCGCGATCTGCGACTACATCACCATTGCGCTTGATTCCGGAGACGACCGCATCAAGGGATCGTGCATGGTGGTTGTGGAGGCAACGGATCCCGGCAAGTTCGATCGCGGCGCGCAGACCAAGAAGCTTGTCCATCAGCTTTCAAACACCGGCGATCCAGTGATCGATGTAGTCGTGCCGGCTTCGCGCATAATCGGAGGGTACACCGTCAAGGACGGGATGATCGTTCCGAACCTTTCGCATTCCGAGATAATCGCGCAGGTGTTCTCGAAGACGCGCGTTGGCGTTGGCGTTATGGGTGCGGCGTCGCTCATGAGTGCGGTTGAGCCTGTGATTCGCTATCAGCGCACCCGTTTCAGGGGGGCTGCCGGCGTTGGCGAAGATAGCCCGCGCTACAAGCTGGGCCTTCAGATGAAGGAGGATGTCACGCAGCGCCTTGCGGACGTGTGGGCCACGGCCGAGGCGGCGAGTTCGCTCGGATTCGACATCTCTCGCGTGTATGACAGGATCGAGGCCATCCAGGACGAGGCGCGGGAGAGGCTTGGCAAGGGCCGCGCCATGCTGAAGGCCATGAAGGCCCCGATGGAGCGGGCCGTCGCGCTTCTTGCGGAAGGCAAGAACCCGGAGGAAGACGAGGACGTCACCGTCCGCTACGTGTATCTGCAGGCGATCGCCAACGTGCTGTGCCCGAGCTGCAAGCTCTGGAACACCGGGCATGGGGCGGACATGATGCGCCAGGCGATATCGCTCATGGGCGGCTACGGCATCACGGAGGATTGTCCGGGATTCCTCTTCTACAAGTGGACCGACATGCAGCTTGACGCCACGTACGAAGGCCCCGAGGCCGTCCAGCGCCGCCAGATATCCGAGACGATGGGCAATGCCGTGTTCCTTGCCCAGCTCGAGGCCTGGGCGAAGGAATGCGACGCATGCCCTGCGGCGGCGGGCAACGGGATGCGCGCCCTTGCGGCGGCGCTCAGGCTGTGGGTGTGGACGCGTGCGTTCGCCGCATCCGCGAAGGATGCGGACGGCAAGAAGCTTGGGGCCTCCCAGCGCCATGGCGTGGTGTTCCCGCTTGCGGATGCCATTGCGGGCCTGATGGCGGCAAAGAGCCTCCATGCGGACGTGAAGCACCTCGCCATCAGCGGCAAGGATCACCCGGTGGTCGGTCCGGAGCTGGATGGCTACCTCAACACCTTCAACGACCTGCTCGGCACGATAGCCGGCAACGTCGCCGGCGAGGCGGCGCGCATCTGCGCCGAGGTGGTCTATGGGTTCGGCGCGGCCACGGACGAGCAGCGGGCGGAGTTCGCCGCACTGCGGACGAAGGTTGACGAGTCTCTCGCTGGAACGAAGTCTGCGAAGGACGGAGCGGCGAAGTGCCTCACCACGGTGATGATACCTGAGGCACTCGACTATCCGATGTGACGCAGGTTGCGTGGCGATTCCGTTTAGGGTATAATATCCCGAAAATTCAACAGAAAGAAGGAGCATGAAATGGGCGAGGTAATCGGAGCTGGCGAGTTGCACAAGGGAGTCAAGCTTCTCATAGACGGTGAACCGTGGGAAATCACGGAGTTCGACTTCTCGAAGCCGGGCAAGGGTCAGGCCATCTACAACTGCAAGCTGCGCAACATGATCACAGGCGGCGGCATGAGCAGGAGCTACCGTTCCGGCGACAAGTTCGAGAAGCCGGAGCTGATCCAGCGCGACGTCACATATTCCTATGATGACGGTTCCGCCTACGTGTTCACCGACGAGAACTTTGAGGAGATCCGCGTGTCGGCCGATGTCATGGGCGACAAGAAGTACTTCCTCATGGACGAGATGGAGGTCTCGGCGCTGTTCTTCAACGACAAGGTCATCGGCGTTGCGCTTCCCCAGCTCGTGACCCGCAAGGTCGTAAAGGTCGAGCCTGGCGTGAAGGGCAATACGGCGTCCGGCAAGGTGACGAAGCCGGCGACGGTCGAGGGCGGATACACGCTCCCGGTGCCGCTCTTCATAAACGAGGGCGACGTGATTCGCATCAATACCGAGACGGGCGAATACAACGATCGCACGTCCACGAAGTAACGGATTCGGGTAGAGGGCGGAGGCGGTTCCATGAAGGTGTTTGTTACGGGCGGCGCCGGATTCATCGGCAGCCATACGTGCGTTGAGCTTCTGAATGCCGGGCATCAGGTTGTCGTGGTCGACAACCTCTGCAATTCGTGCGAGGAGTCGCTTGTGCGCGTCAAGAAGATCACCGGCAAGGCGGTCAAGTTCTACGAGGCGGATATCCGCGACGAGCGGCGGCTGGACGAGATCGTGTCCCTGGAGGCCCCGTTCGACGCCACGATCCACTTCGCCGCGCTCAAGGCCGTGGGGGAGTCCGTACAGGTCCCGCTGAAATACTACCAGAACAACCTTGGCGGCACGTTCACGCTCCTCAAGGTTCTTGCCGCCCACGACTGCAAGAACATCGTGTTCTCGTCGAGCGCCACAGTGTACGGGCAGCCGAAGTCTGTGCCGATCCGCGAGGATTTCCCGACACCTGGCTGCACCAATCCGTATGGCTGGACGAAGCTGATGATGGAGCAGGTGTTCAAGGACGTGCAGAAGGCCGATCCCTCGTGGAATGTGATCCTCCTGCGCTACTTCAACCCGATTGGTGCGCACGAGAGCGGTCTGATCGGCGAGGACCCCGCCGGGATCCCGAACAACCTCTTGCCGTACGTTGCGCAGGTGGCCATCGGAAGGCTCAAGGAACTATCCGTGTTCGGCAACGACTATCCGACCCCCGATGGAACCGGGGTGCGCGACTACATCCACGTGGTTGACCTTGCGAATGCGCACCTTAAGGCCGTGGAGCGTCTTGGCCAGGCAAAGGAATACGGGCTCAAGATAATCAACCTCGGCACCGGCAACGGCTACTCCGTTCTCCAGATCGTGAAGGCGTTCGAGAAGGCGAGCGGACGCAAGGTCCCGTACGTCATAAAGCCGCGCCGCCCCGGCGATGTGGCCGAGTGCTGGGCCGACCCCTCGTTCGCCAAGGAGGAGCTCGGATGGAAGGCCGAGCGCGGCATCGAGAAGATGTGCGAGGATCTTTGGCGCTGGCAGTCCATGAACCCGTACGGCTTCAAGTCCAAGGAGTGACGGGATCTGATCGCGGGATGGCCAGGTGGACAGATGGATATCTATGGTCTGATTCTCGAGAACCTGGAACTGGAAAGGGAACTGGGTACGCGCACGGTCGAGATTGACCGTGCGCTTCTCGTGTCGCCTAAGGCTGAAGGACCGATCCACGCAGCGGCGCCAATGGTCGCGGTCGAGACAAGGGCCAGGACCGTACAGGCGGCAGACGTGGCGGAGATGCCCGGCTCGGGGCAGTCCGACAGCGATGGCGGCGAACCACGTCCGGTTGGCAAGGGCGAAGCCTGCGCCGATGTGTGCGACATTGCGTTCTTTACCGGGCGGCCGCTTTCCGAGCGGGGCATGGAGGCGATGCGCAAGACGTTTGCCGCAATGCGGAAGATGAGGCCGGATATGGGCATAAGGCTCGACGAACAGTGCAAACCCAAGGTGGTCATACTTCTTGGCGCCGATGCGTTGCTCAAGCACCAGCCCACGGCCCGTCCAGTGCGTGGGGCATGGATAGCCATCGATGGCATACCGTCAATCATGACGTACTCGCCGGATTTCATCTTCAGCCATTTCCAGGAGAATTCGCCGCGCATGAACAAGGCGAAGCTTGATATGTGGAACGACGTGAAATCGGCCATCGCCCGCCTTTGATGTGGCGATGTCTTGACGACAAAAGGAGAACAACACGCCACTCATCTTTTCTGCGCAAGGGGTGTGCCGTCTCGGCGAGAGGCGCAGATCAAGAGCGGAGGGTTGCCGTGTCGGACAGGACGGGGAAAGGCGAGGGCGGATGGGCGTCGTCCGAAGGGATGCCGGGCTTCGCGACGGGAAAATTTTCTGGAAAAGTTTCCGATCTGGCCTTGGACTGTGGTATACTGCG
>CAVFWS010000091.1:0-7658 GCA_963626295.1 Clostridium sp. CAG:138 | reverse complement strand
TTCGCGAAGGTCGGCAAGTGGTCGATGCTGCCGGACGCCTTCAGCCGCTGGGAGGCGGACGGCGAGACGCTCGCGACGAAGGCGGCTGCGATCAAGCTCACCGCCGACGGTAAGATCCTGATGGCGTCGAACCGGGGGCATGACTCGATAGTCTTCTATTCGGTTGGCCCCGATGGGCGGCTTGCCTTGCGGAACATCGCCAGGCTCAAGGGCAGGTTTCCCCGCGACTTCGAGCTTATGCCCGGCGAGAGGTTCATGGTCGTGGGGCACAAGATGTCCAACGAGATACAGGTGTATCGCCTTGACCGCGAAGCGTGCGCCTTGACGCCCGTAGGCGCCCCGATCCGGGCGTGGCGTCCGCTCTGCTTCAAGTTCGGCCGCCTCTGATGTGTGGTATCATCGCTACGCGAGTTCCTTGCGGAAGCTTCGCATGGTGATCCCGAAGCGCTTCTTGAACAGGTTCTTGAGGTAGTTCGGGTTTCCGTATCCGCAATCGAGGGCTATCTTGTCTATCGGATCGCGCGTCGTCTTCAGCAGATGCCTGACCTCCCCGAGGCGGAACGAGATTATCGTCTCGCCGATGCTTGCGCCCTGCAACTCGCGGAAGCGGAGGTCGGCCAGCCGCCGGGAGCAGCCGAGATGGCGCGCGACGTCCTCGACGGATATCCCGCGGGTGGCGTTGGCCATGATGAAGGCAAGGGCCTTCTGGACGAGTTTCCCGGCCTGGGAGACCTCGGCCGTCGAGAATCGCCGGACGATTGTCTTTACCCCCACGAAGTGTATGGGCGGGACAATGGGGGCGTGGCGCGCGCGGGTGGTGGCGGCGGACGCCATAAGTTCCGCAAGGGTCTTTGCCGCAAGGAAGCCCTCCTGCACGAAATCGGGCTGGATGGAGGAGAGCGTAGGGCGGCAGTTCTCGCAGATGAGCGTATCGTTGTCGACGCCCAGCACCAGCGCATCCTCGGGGACGCGCATGCGATGCCGGCGGCAATACTCCAGCACGTCGTAGCCCCGGTCGTCGTTTGCCGCAAATATGCCGATTGGGCGTTCCAGCTTCGCCATATCCTTCAAGTCCGCAAGCTCGTTGCACCATAGGCCATGATCCAGGAGCGTTGCCTTGAACGACTTGAATCGCCCTGTGCCCCACGCGGTTACGACAGGGCTGTGCGCGAATGCGTAGGAGCGGCAACGGCCCGTGGAAAGCAGGAAATCCGCCGCTTCGCGTCCGATTTCCTTCGGCGAGTTGCGGATAAAGGCGATATTTGCCGTACGGGCCGAGAGCGCCGGATCGTGGATGTCCATGACAATGGTCGGTATGTCCGTCGCGGCAAGTATGGCGGCGGTATTTTCCGTGTCGGGAATGGAGACGATGAATCCATCGTAGTTTTCGGCAAGCGCCTCACGCATTCGGTTGGGGGTGAATTCCGCGGCTGTGCGGACGAGCGTGATGTCCCAGTCGGCTGTGGCGCGGGGAGTGTCGGCCTGGCGGGCATCATGGAGAAAGCGAAAGATCCCGGAGAGCTTTTCCTGCCCGGCGATGCCTGCCATCTTGAGCGCGATGAATATCCGTTTCATGCCTTGAATGCGTCCATTATATCATTTGTCGGGTGGAAGGCGCAATCGGGCGTGCCGATCTGCGTGGCATCGGGTCGCACGGTCGAGAGGTAATGTGGTATAATCATGCCACTTCGCCATGCATGGTTTCCCGTCAGGATGGCAGATGGCGACAATCCGAGAAGACCTTGGTGGCTGGAATCTGGAAACGAAAGGATATGGATGATGAGAAAGCTGTTGGCTGTTGCAGTTGTGGCCGGATTGGCCTTTTGCGCCCACGCCGGAAGTTTCATGGTGTACGTGAAAATGCACGATGGCAGTGTCGTCACGCTTGATTTGCCGTACGTCCCGAATCCCGATTCGGCTGGGATGTTCCGCTTCAACCTCAAGTCCGCCGGCAACGTCGTCGTTCATGCGTCAAACGTATGGATCGTTGAGAAAAGCAGCAAGGTGAAGCGGTGACCCGCCTATGACAGGGCGGCATCTCCGCCGCCGCGAAGGTAGTTGCGGTCATACAGCAATGCCGCGTTCAGCACCACAAGAAGCGACCCGGCGTTGTGGACGAGCGCACCCGTGACGGGCGTGAGCGCCCCAAGGATCGACATTACTATCGCGACGGCATTGATGCACATCGAGATCGATATGTTCAGCTTGATGAGGCGCACGCACGCGACAGACAGCCTCTTCAGGTAGGCGAGCTTCCCAAGGTCATCCCCGACAAGCGCAATGTCCGCAGCCTCAACCGCGATGTCGCAGCCTTCGCCGCCCATCGCTATGCCCACATCTGCGGTCTTCAGGGCTACTGCATCGTTCACCCCGTCGCCCACCATGCACACGCAACGGCCGCCATCCTGAATCCGCGATATCGTCGAGGCCTTCTCTCCGGGCAAGAGTTCCGCATGCACTTCTCCTATCCCAAGTGCAGATGCCACCGCAGATGCCGTCGCCTTGTTGTCCCCCGTAAGCAGACATGGCGACATGCCTTCGCCGCGCAACTCCGCAATCGTACTCTTCGACTCCTTGCGTAGCGTATCGGAAAGGGCTATCGCGCCTGCGATCTTTCCGTCCACGGCGACAAAGACGACTGCGCAACCGTCATTGCGCAACCTTTCCACGGCATCGCGCATCCCATCGTCCTTTGACGCCATTTCGACGCCGACGCCATTCTCCGTCAGCCACTTTCCCGTACCACATATGACCGAATGTCCGTCCACACCAGCCTTCACGCCCTTGCCGGGAACCATCTTGAAATCCGTGACCGACGAATGCGCTGCTCCCCCCGCCGCGACTATCGCCTTTGCAAGCGGGTGTTCGGACGAAGCCTCAACGGACGCCGCCAACCGCAAAAGCTCATCCTTGCCCAACACATCGCCGTATGTCTCAACGGCCCGGACCGAGAGCTTTCCGGTCGTCAGCGTGCCCGTCTTGTCGAGGCAAGCGACATTGACGCGCCCCATCTTCTCCAGTGCCTCCCCGCTCTTCACTATCACGCCATATTTCGTCGCCTGTCCGATCGCCGCCATGATTGCGGTTGGTGTGGCGAGCGCAAGCGAGCATGGGCAGAATACCACAAGTACCGTGACTCCACGAATCAGCCCGACGGCAAGATCCCCCTGCCACATCCAGACGGCGAGGAACGTGAGCGCTGCGACAGCGAGCGAGACGGGCACGAGTATCTCGGCCCACCTGTCGGCGACCCTCTGTATCCTGGACTTCCTGCCGGCCGCCTCCTTCACAAGGCGGACAAGCTTCTGGAGCGACGAGTCCGCTCCCTTTTTGCCTACCTTTACGGTGACGGCGCCGAACTGGTTTATGGCTCCGGAATACACTCCGTCACCAGCATGCTTGTCAACCGGCAAAGACTCGCCCGTGATCACGCTTTGGTCTACGGAAGTATCCCCTTCGGTTATCACACCGTCTACCGGGATCGTCTCGCCGGGAAGGATGCGTACGCTGTCCCCGACATTCAGCTCTTCCAAAGGCACATCCTTGTACCGAATGCCCTGACTGAGGCATTTCGGACACGTCACGACATACCGTGCCGTCTGCGGGAGCAACGAGACAAGCTTCGCCATTCCCTTCTTGGCGCGCTTAAGCGTCACGGCCTCAAGCATCTCGCCAAGCGCCATGATGAACGCGACTTCGCCGGCGGCAAATATCTGGCCGATCGACAGGCACCCAATCATCGCGATTGATATCAGTAGGCTTGCGCGGATCTTTCTCTCCACCCATATCGACGATATGGCCTCACGCAACACCGGCACGCCGCAGATGAATACGGTCGCAAACGCCGGATTCCACCAGTCAACGCCTTGTGTACCGTCATCGGCGCATGAATGTCCCGTGGTCAGGAAGCTTGCAAGCAGGCAAACGCCACCAACCAATAGCGCCGGCACACTTTCAAGGCGTTCGCACATCTCGGCAATCCATGCCGCCATGCCATTCTTCCCCGCATCCTTAGGCTTCGCCTTGTCTTCGGCGGCCAGACTACAGCAACTTCCCATTACTCACCTCCATTAAATACCTATACCCGTATGGGTATTGCGTCTTTGCGTTATTTCCTTCTTAGGTTTTCCATCACTAATTCCGAAATCCAGACGTCAAGTCATGCTCGCGAAATGCTCCAACGCATCCGCAAAATTCTCGATCGTCGTATCGGCATTGCCGTTCTCTATGCCCTCACGGACGCAGTGCCTGAGATGTCCTTCCAATATCATGAGGCCAATCTTGTGGAGTGCGCCATTTGCGGCGCTGATCTGGGTGAGGATGTCCTCGCACGGAACGTCCTCGCCGATCATTTTCTGCACACCATTCAACTGCCCAATGATCCTGTTAATCCGGACCATGAGCGCGTTGGCATCTCCCATACAGTATCGCATCTCTGAATCTCCCTTAAATTCGCCGCATATTATACCCCATGGGGTATGCGAAGTCAATACCCAAAACCGTAAAACCAGAACATCACGTAAGGAGCTCAACGGAGAACGGCCCGTCATTCAGAAGGCGCACCTTCATTTCCGCGCCGAAACGTCCGGTCCCCACACGTCCAGCCCCAAGCCTGTTGCGAAGATTCGCAACGACACGCTCGTAGAGCGGCTCGGCGTGTTCCGGACGCGCCGCATTCGAGAACCCAGGCCGTCTGCCATGCGACGTATCGGCATAAAGCGTAAATTGCGACACCACTATTACGCTTCCGCCTATGTCGATCAGCGAGCGGTTCGTCTTGCCGTTCTCGTCCTCGAATATGCGCAGATTGCAGATCCGTTCCGCCATTTCGTCGGCGTTCCTCTCCGCATCGGAATGCGTGACGCCAAGCAGGACGAGATAACCCTGGCCGATCTCCGAGACCTTCTCGCCACCTATCTCCACAGATGCCTCAAGGACGCGCTGTACCCATGCCTTCATTATCCAAAGTCCCCTACGATATTATTCCGCCACAGACAATCCGTCCGCCATCGTCATAAAATACCGCCGATTGCCCTGGAGCTACGCCGAAAAGCCCTTCCCCATCGTCAGTGCAAATCCCCCGCCTTAGTGTGACCGGGCCAACCGGCTCACCCGTGCTTCGGATCTTTACCTTGCACACGATTGGATCGGGACTCTCTGCAAGTCCCATCCATTTCAAGTCCGCAACCGGGAACTCCCTTGTGAATGCCTCGCTGCGGTTTCCAACCACAACCCTGTTGTGGCATGCGTCAAGACGGATCACGTAGTGCGGCTCAGGACCGAACACTCCGATGCCCTTGCGCTGCCCAACGGTAAAGTGCCAGAATCCATTGTGCCGCCCCAAGACATTCCCGGCAGGATCCACAATGTCGCCCTCTCGATCCTCTGCCCCAATCAGCTCATCCTTGTCGCCGGAATAGAAATCCTGCGAATCCATGCGATCTGCCGTGACAAGCCCATGTTCGGACGCAATTTTCCTCACTTCCGCCTTTGTCAGGTCTCCCAACGGGAACATCGTCTCGGCAAGCTGCTCCTGAGACAGACGGTACAGGAAATAACTCTGGTCTTTCTTGGCGTCCACGGCGCGGCATACGGCCAAGCGTCCGCCATCCGTGCGGACGATACGCGCATAGTGTCCCGTGGAGAATCGGTCAAACGCAAGCCCATCCTTCCTTGCCATCTGGGGAAGAAGCCCGAACTTCATGGCCGCGTTGCACATCACGCACGGGTTTGGAGTGAGACCCTTGAGGCTCGTTTCCCTGAAATAGCCAACTATAGCCCTTTCATATTCCTCAGAGCAATCGAACACGCGATAGGCGATGCCAAGCGAATGCGCAAGGTCAGATGCCCTATCGATATCCTCTGCCTCATTGGGCCCATAGCAGGCATCGCGCTCTCCGCCACGATACCGTCCCTCACGCCAAAGCTTCATCGTAACGCCGGTCACTTCATGTCCGGCCTCCTTGAGCAGAAGGGCGGCGACCGAAGAGTCCACCCCGCCAGAAAGTCCAACAGCTATCTTCATCTTCTTTTCCAATGTGGCGAATCTCCTCGCCTGTTCCAATTTATCGTCTCGCCAATGGCGGCGATGCGCCGTTCAAGCTTTTCTCGTGACGCGGCGGGGTCATCTTCGAGGCATGGCTTGCCGAGATACAGCTGGTAGTCTGCGCGGTATCCTACATCTGTTATGTTCGGCATCATCACGTTCGCGCCGGCAAGCAATCCCTTTTCGCGTCCGTCGGGATCAAGCGCCTGCAATGCCGTCGCCGCCGCGATGTTCACGTCATGCAGATGCAGGCGCGTCACGGCTATCATGCGCAAGCCAAGCTCGAAGCGTTTCGCCGCCGCGTCCGCCGACCATTCCACCTGTTTGCCAAGTGGCGTATCTGGGTGTGGGATATACGGGCCCATCCCAATCATGTCGACGTCTTCAGACGCGAAGAATTCGATGTCCGAAGCGAGGTCATCCACTGTCTGTCCCGGAAGCCCGGCCATCACTCCGCTTCCGACCTGGTAGCCGCACCTGCGCAATGCCCGCATGCACTCCAACCGCCGCTCCCACAAGTGGTCGGAAGGATGTATCTTCGCGTAAAGCTTCGGATTTGATGTCTCTATGCGCAAAAGGTACCTGTGCGCGCCGGCGTCTCTCCAACGGCGATAGGCGGCCTCGGTCTGCTCGCCGAGGCTCAGCGTAACGCCGAACCCTTCGCCGCCGAATCCGTGTATGCGGCGCAGGACAGCTTCGACCGTTTCCGTGTGCCGTTCGCCGGTCTGCTCGCCCGACTGCAGCACAAGGTTCCCGTACCCGGTCCCGAACGCCCATTCGGCCTCACGCACTATCTCATCGGCATCCATCGCATACCGATGCACCTTGCCGTTCCCCTTGCGTATGCCGCAGTAGAGGCAATCCTTCTCGCAAACATTTCCGCATTCGACGAGTGCGCGGATGGAGACCCCTTTCCCGATTTCGCGAACCTTCACGGAATACGCCGCGGCATAAAGCTCCCGCGCATCAGGCCAGGTCAAGAGTTCAACCAGTTCCCGATGCGCAAGCGTCCTCGGCGTTGTTGCCGCCCTATCCAGCAAATTCATCATTGGCGGATAGGATACCAAAATACTCAACCCGCTTCAACGGAATGCCATCTGGAGTCAACCCATTTTTGATGAATTTGGATTCTTGCGCGGAATTCCTGGGCCGCGCACGGCCCACTCAGGGTCACTGTCGCGGTGAAAGCAAAAGCGGACAGCTGTGGAGAGCAAAAGCGGAATGGCTTTTAGGACAGGGGAGAGGCTGTTTTCATCCTGAAATCCGCCTGACTGTGACTATTCTGAAATCCGCGAAAGCGTTGCTGAAACAATGAGATTATCTTGCCTGAAAGTGGATTTGTTTTTGCGAGGGCATTTGGTATCATGTGCGGCATTGCGCGGGGTGTGTACGGTCTTGTGGCAAACGTGGCATCCGCGATAGACAGAAAGGAAGGCACCATGAAACGACTGGCTATTGGACTGTTTGCGGCGGCTTCCCTCGTCGGGCTGTCCGCCTCGGCGGCGACCGTGACGTGGATCGGTGGCGAGACCACGAACGGCAAGTGGAACACGGCGACGAACTGGGACACGGGCGTCGTCCCGACGTCCGGCGACGTCGCCGTCTTCAACGA
>CAVFWS010000090.1:0-7683 GCA_963626295.1 Clostridium sp. CAG:138 | reverse complement strand
CGGTCAAATAGAAGCCCCGACCGAAATCGTGATAATCCTCACCCTTGCCGAAGCAGGGCTCGACGGCATCATTCTGGCTTCCGTGATAGAGAGTCATCGCGCCTCCAGAACGTCTATGTAGCCGGACCCGACGCACGATTCCGTGCGCTGACACGCTTGTTTTCGCAAACTTCGTCCACTGTCTTACCCATGACGCCGCGCATTATACCATATCCCGCCGCGCCGCCGCAAGCGGGCGGGCAAGCCGCTCTGGGCGTCCTTCACAAGAGACGCCTTGCGGGCACGGACGAGGTCCTGAGACCACACGGGCGGGTGCTTCAGTCCAGTGCCTCGCCGCGCCCTTTCCGCCGTCTCAGCCAAACGACCCGACGTAGAGGCGAATCGCATTTGGCGCGATAGGGCCGTCGACGGGTTCAGCGCCCGGCGCGGAGCATTGCATTCCACCCCTCTCATCAATCTCGTTTGCGCAAAAATTTCGAGGCTCGTTTGCGCAAGAAACGGAGCCCTCGCGCAGATCTGCCGACGACTCCGCCGATGCCCTTCATGTCCATGGTTATGGCAAACCTCGGAGTCGCATCGCACACCTTACACCATCTGGATGCGCCTCGCCGGAACGCATGGAGATTGATGCTTTTTAACGAAATCCTAACGCAATCCTAACCGTCCGCACATCATGTTTTCGTACAATTCGCGCGAAAAACTAAACAAGGAATAGCAGTCATGGATATCGCGCAATTTACGGTAACGGTGTTAGGGGGCCTTGCCATATTCGTATACGGCATGGGCCTCATGTCCGAGGGGCTCACCCAGGTGGCCGGCGACAGGATGAAGGCCATACTCGCGTACGTCACGCGGAACAGGGTCGCGGCGATACTGGCCGGCGGCATCGTCACG
Source organism: Clostridium sp. CAG:138 (assembly GCA_963626295.1). Lineage (GTDB taxonomy): Bacteria > Verrucomicrobiota > Kiritimatiellia > RFP12 > UBA1067 > UBA1731. Next base: position 6,789 of record CAVFWS010000090.1, on the reverse strand, counting down.
ATGATCATCCAGAGCTCCTCGGCCACGAGCGTCATGACGGTGGGCTTCGTGAACGCCGGGCTCCTCTCGCTCCAGCAGGCGATCGGCGTGATCTTCGGCGCGAACATCGGCACAACGGTGACGGGGCAGCTCGTGTCGTTCGACCTGGACGACATTGCCCTCCCAGCGGTGGTGGTGGGCGTGGCCGGGCTTATGGTCTCGAGGCGCGCCGTGACGCGCGGCGCGTGGAAGACGGCGCTGGGCTTCGGCTTCCTGTTCTTCGGGATGGGGCTGATGTCCAACGAGCTCAAGGCCGTGGCGAAGCTGCCCGAGTTCATGTCGTTCTTCTCGAAGTTCGACTGCTCGCCGTCCGCGTCGGGGTTCCTCCCGATGGCGAACGTACTCGGCGCCATAGCCGTCGGCACGGTGTGCACGATGGTCGTGCAGAGCTCGTCCGCGACGATCGGCATAACGATAGCGCTCGCGAGCTCCGGCCTGATCAACGTGTGGACGGCCGTGCCGATCGTGCTCGGCGACAACATCGGCACCACCATCACGGCCGCCCTCGCCTCCATCGGGACGAACGCGAACGCCCGCAGGACGGCGCTCGCGCACGTGCTGTTCAACCTGATCGGGGTCGCGCTGCTCGTCTGCACGTTCTTCCTCGTGGTATCGGACTCGTCGGGCCACCGCGCGCCGGCGTACTTCCACTTCGTCGCGTGCTTCACGGAGGGCGGGGGGATCGGGGACGTCAACCCCGCGAGGTACGTAGCGATGGCCCACACGCTGTTCAACGTGACGAACGTGATCGTCCTCGCCTCGTTCATACCGCTTCTCGCCAGGCTCTGCAGGAAGATAATCCCCGACGACCGCAGCCAGCGCATCGCAACGCTCGAACCGCACCTGCTCGCCGCCCCGGAGATGGCGCTGCAGGCCGTGACGATCGCGCTGGCGGACATGACGCGCCGCGCCTGGACGGTCGCGTCCGCATCGCTGAACAACTGCCTCGGCCACGCCCACATCGACGAAGAGTCCGTCCAGAAGGCCGAGAACGAGATTGACGACACACACGACAAGATAAGGGACTACCTGATACGGGTCTCGCAGCAGAAGCTAACCGACAGCCAGGCGCAGATGATCCCGGAGGTCATACACTGCATAAACGACGCGGAGAGGATATCCGACCTCGCCCTGCGCATATACCGCAAGACGTCGCGCATCAGGCACGCTGGCGTTTCGGACGACATCGCCGCGCAGCTCCAGGAGGTCATATCGAAGGTCCGCGAGTTCGCCCGCGAGACCGTCGGGTCGCTACGCAGCGGGAAGCCGTCGAGGCACGACCCGGAGGAGGCCGAGAGGACGATACACGCCATGGCGAAGGCCGTGTCGCGCTCGTTCGCCTCGCACCTCGGCGCCCAAAGCGGGGCGGAAAGCCATGGCGTGGCGTTCCTCGCCGTCCTTTCCGGCCTGCGCGACATATCGAGGCACATCGGCAACATCGCAATACGCGCAAACGCCTTCGCGAAATGAAAGCAAGGCCATGCGATTGCGAAACCTTCGTGATTGCGGCCGGGATAGGCGGGAGGGACACGCTTGCCGTGTCCGGGGTTTCCATTCTACTGTATTCCACAGCCAAATATGATAGAATGCCATGGTTTTGAAAAACGACAAGATAGTTGTGATCGAGGACGAGGCGGCGATCCGCCGCGTTATCGTGCTGGCGCTGAAGACGGTCGGCTACCGCAACGTCCTCGAGGCGGACAACGGCCGGGCGGGGCTGGACCTCGTCGAGCGGGAGCGTCCGCAGCTCGTGCTGCTGGACCTCATGCTTCCGGGGATGGACGGCATGGAGGTGTGCCGCCGTCTGCGGGCGAATCCGGTCACGCGCGACACGCCCGTGATAATGCTTACGGCCAAGAGCGAGGAACACGATGTCGTCCTTGGTCTTGACGCCGGCGCGAACGACTACGTCACGAAGCCGTTCTCGAAGGCGATCCTTCTGGCGCGCATCCGGGCAGTCCTGAGGCATCCCGACTCGGAGAGCCAGAATACGCTCGAGTTCGACGGCCTTACCATCGACGACGCTTCCCACACCATAACGCTCAACGGCGCAATGCTCGCGCTTACGCTGAGCGAGTACAGGATACTAGAGCTTCTGCTGTCGAACAGGAACCGCGTGTTCACCCGGCTCATGATCATCGACCGGATATCCGACGAGCAGAAGATAGTCACCGAGCGCACCATCGACGTCCAGATGGTCGGCCTCCGCAAGAAGCTCGGCGACTGGTCCTCCCACATCGAGACGATCCGCGGGGTGGGATACCGCATAACATGACGAGATGCGGCGGAAAGGGCTGGGTTGTCACGGTTTCGGCGATCGTCGGGATCGTCGTTTTCGGAATGGTGCTCGTGATCCAGACGAGAAGCTTCAGCAGGGTCGTTGACGCCTTGGCCGAAAGCGACATACGCGAACGCACAGAATTCGCCGCCGCAACGCTCGCGAAGCCGCTCTCCAACGGGGACATCACTGCCGTAAAGGCGTTCTGCGACGCAAAGCAGAGGCAGGGCATCAGGGTCACGGTCGTGAATCCCGACGGCTCCGTGATGTACGACACGGACTCCGCCACAGGCAACCACCTCTCCCGCGAGGAGATACACCAGGCGTTCGCGGGCGCCTCCGGCATGGTGCTGCGCCGCTCCGAGACACTCGGTTCGTACCAGCTGTACTGCGCGCGCAGGGCGGGCGACAGGGTCGTGAGGCTTGCCGTGCCGTACAATGGCGTGCAGGAGCCGGTAAGGCTCGCGAGGCACGGCCTCGTCACGGCAGGCCTCGTGGGTGCGCTGGTCGTCACTCTCATCTTCATCTTCACGCGCAACCTCTCGGGCCGCATCGACGAGCAGGCCCGCGCACTCGAGACCGCCGAGGCGAACGAGCGGTTCCGACGCGAGTTCACGGCCAACGTGACGCACGAGCTCAAGACGCCCCTGACCGCGATCATCGGCGCCGTGGAGATGATCGGGGACGGCTCTGAGCTCCAGGACGCCGAGCGGACCGAACTCATGGACATAGTGCACGATCAGGCCAAGCGGCTGAACTCCCTTGTGAAGGACGTGCTGTCCCTTGCGCAGATCGAGCGCGAGCAGGGCGAGGAGCATCGCAACTTCGTGCGGGTTCCGCTCGAAAAGATCGTAGACACCGTCGCTACGCTCGAAGCGGCGCGCGCAAGGCAGTCGCACATAACGCTTGCCGTGACAAGATGCGACAATGCCGTAGTCAACGGCGATCCGCACCTCCTTGAGCAGGTCATCGTCAATCTCGTGGAGAATGCCTTCAGGTATTCCGGCACGGATCGCGTGGACATCGCTCTGTCCGCGGCTTCGGGCCGTGCGCTCATGTCCGTGACGGACTACGGCATCGGCATCCCCGCCGAGCATCTGCCGCACATCTTCAAGCGATTCTACCGCGTGGACAAGGCCCGCAGCCGGTCACTCGGCGGCACGGGCCTCGGCCTGGCCATAGTCAAGCACATCGCCCTTCTCCACGGCGGCAACGTCTCTGTCCAGTCCATCCCCGGCGACCATACCGTCTTTACGGTGGAGCTCCCGCTCGCCTGACGCTGTGCGCAGTTTGCCTTCCTATCAAAACCCTATCAAAACCCTTGTGCCTCTGTGCTAAAAAACCGACTGCCGCTTCTGGGTTTAATGCTATAATACGCACCCATCAACGAGGATACTGTGAAATGATCTACCCTGTCTTACCCCACGACGTGAACTCCCCGACGCATCCCGTGTCGGCCATGGATTACATGCCCGTGGAGCCACTTCGCGCCCTGCAGCTCCATCGTCTGCAGTGGACCGTAAAATACGCGTACGAACGTGTGCCGCTCTTCCGCAAACGCTGCGATGAACGGGGCGTCCGGCCTGAGCACATAAGGACGCTTGCCGACATAAGGCTCCTACCGTTCTCGAAGAAAGTCGATCTCCGCGACGAATACCCGATGGGGCTTCGCGCCGCATCGATGGACGAAATCGTCCGCTTCCACTGCTCCAGCGGCACGACCGGCAAGCCCATATGCATCCCGAACACCATGGACGACATAGCGGTCTGGCAGAACGGCGCAATGCGCTGCCTAGCGATGGGCGGCGTCCGGGCCGGGGACGTGCTTCAGGTTTCATATGGCTACGGGCTTTTCACCGGCGGGCTTGGCCTGCACTACGGCGGCGAGGGGCTCGGATGCGCCGTGCTCCCCACTTCCGGCGGGAACACTGAACGCCAGGTAATGCTCATGCGGGACCTCGGGGTCACCGCGATCGCCTGCACCCCTTCCTACTTCCTCCGCATCATGGAGGAGGCGAAACGGCAGGGCGTGGATTTCCGGCGCGACACCAGGCTTCGGTGCGGGTTCTTCGGCGCCGAGCCTTGGACAACCGAAATGCGCGACGCGATCGAGCGCGAAACCGGCATAACGGCGCACGACATCTACGGCCTCACCGAGATAGCCGGCCCCGGAGTGGCCGGCGACTGCGAATACAGGACCGGACTCCACATCTGGGAAGACCACTTCTACCCCGAGATCATCGACCCGGAAACGCTTGAGCCGCTGCCGGACGGCGAGGTCGGGGAACTCGTGTTCACGACGATATCGAGATGCGGCACGCCCATGATACGCTACCGCACACGCGACCTGACGCGGCTCCACACGGAAGTGTGCAGATGCGGCCGCACAATGCGTGTGATGGACAGGATATCCGCCCGTTCGGACGACATGCTAATCATCCATGGCGTGAACGTGTTCCCGGGCCAGATCGAGGCCGGGCTTCTCAGGGTGCCGGAGGTCGCGCCGCACTACCAGATCGTCTTGTCGTCCACGGACACCCTCGACCTGTTCGAGATCAAGGTCGAGGTTGTGCCCGAGGCGTTCTCGGACAACATACGCGACCTGGAGATACTGCGACGCCGCGTGTTCGAGGCCGTAAAGTCGATCATCGGGCTGTCCCCGAAGATCACCCTGGTCGGTCCGGGCACGCTTCCCCGCAGCGAGGGCAAGATCAGGCGCGTCATCGACAACAGGAAAAGATAGGAGATGCCATGACAATCAAGCAGATCAGCATATTTCTCGAAAACAGGCCGGGGCAGCTCGCCGGAATCTGCCGCACGCTTGCGCAGGCCGGGATAAACATCGCCACGCTCTCGCTGGCCGACACGTCTGACTTCGGCATCGTGCGCATGATCGTGGACGACCACGTAAGGGGGTGCGAAGCCCTCTCCAAGGCCGGGTATGCGGTGCGGGAGACGGATGTCGTCATGGCCACGGTTCCCGACCGTCCGGGTGGCATGGCCGAACTGACGGAAAGGCTCGACAAGGCTGGAGTCGACATCGAATACTCCTATGCCTATGCGCTCGGACAGGGCGAGAAGGCTGTACTCGTGTTCAGGTTCAACGACAACGCCAAGGCAGAAGCGGCCTTGGCGGCAGACGGGCGTTAGCCCGCCTTGTTCGTGGCTACGGGCATCCAGCCCGTTGCGCATTTCCCGTCACGCTCTGCCAAACGGCTTCGGCTGGGTGAAACGGTTGATGAGCGGCGTTACCGCGTTCATTATCAATATCGCGAACGACACGCCTTCCGGATAGCCGCCACCGCTGCGGATGCACATCGTGAGAACGCCGCAGCCAATGCCAAACGCAATCTTTCCCTTGGCCGTTATCGGCGACGTCACGTAATCCGTGGCCATGAAGCAGGCGCCCAATATCGCGCCGCCAGAAAGCACATGGAAGATCGGGGGCACGCCGCCCTTGCATAGCGCAAAAATGAACATCGTGCCCAGGAACGATACCGGGATATGCCACGTAATCACCCGGCGGACAAGAAGGTATGCCGCACCGGCAAGCAAGGCAATGGCACACGTCTCGCCGATGCATCCGCCTATGTTGCCGAAGAGCAAGTCCCTGAGGGCAGACAGCTGCGCGACATCCCCCTTCTTGATGAGCGCAAGCGGCGTCGCGCACGTCACGGCATCAACCGGTGTCGCACCAGTGCCGGCGGACGCATTCCAACCATTCGGAAAGCTCCACGTCGTCATGGCGCCCGTGAAGGAGATGAGCATGAAGGCGCGCGCGGCGAGGGCGGGGTTGAACGGATTGTAGCCAAGCCCACCAAAAACCTGCTTGGCTATCGCAATGGCGAACACGCTGCCAACCGCCGCCATCCACAAAGGCAGGTCTGGCGGAAGGTTGAGCGCGAGAAGCAGTCCGGTCAAGACCGCCGAAAGGTCTCCCACGGAATTGTCCCGCTTCATCGCAATGCGGCACACCGCCTCGGCAACGACTGCCGCCGCAATGCACGTGGCCATCAGCCACACTGCCCTGAGCCCGAAAAACCACACTGCACACGCCGAGGCGGGCAACAGCGCAATGATCACGTCTCGCATGATGGCATGCACGCTTGACCTTGCGTGCGCGTGCGGCGATGAACTCAGAATGTAATGTTCGGCTGTGTCTTTCGGTTTCATGAAAATAGGCTCTATGTTTTAGTGGTTCTGATTCAGGCTCGCGGCCTTGGCCTTCTCGGCGGCAAGGCGTGCGCGGATCGAGTTCTTCGCCCGGCGGCAGAACTGGGTGATCGGACGGTATGCCGGGCAACCAAATGTACATGCGCCGCACTCTATGCATGACATAACGTGTGCGTCCTCGGCGGACTTGATGTCATCCGCCTCCACCGCCTTCGCGATCTCCGCCGCGTTGAGGTTCATCGGACACGCCCGCACGCAGCGTCCGCAGTTGACGCACGCCTGCGACGAATACTGGAAGA
>CAVFWS010000089.1:0-7782 GCA_963626295.1 Clostridium sp. CAG:138 | reverse complement strand
AGAGGTGTAGAGATGTAGAAGGGATAGGTGGGATAGCCCTTAAGATCAATGCCCAAATCTCCAAATGCAATCGCAAATCGTAAATCGAAAAATCGTAAATGCCCAAATGCAATCGTAAATCGTAAATCGTAAATCGCAAATCAAAAATGATGAACATGCCACGCATCGCGCTTACCGGCGGAATCGCCTGCGGGAAGTCGCTTCTCGCCAGATACCTGAACGAATTCGGCATAGAGACGCTTGATGCCGACGACGTCGCGCACGAGCTTGTCCCGGCGGAAGAGCGGCGGCGGATTGCCGACGAGGTGTTCGCGGACCCGGCGAGGCGCATGGAGCTTGAGGCCCGTCTGCACCCGATCATAAGGGAGCGGCTCGAGGCGTTTTCCTCGTCTGCGTCGCCTGGCCGCATGAGGATAGAGATAATACCTCTTCTTTTTGAGTGCCATTGGGAATCCGATTATGATATAATTGTCTGCGTTTCTTCCCCCCGCAGCGCACAGGTCGCAAGGATGACCGTGTTGCGCGGCTATTCGGAAGAGCATGCCGAAGCCCGTCTGGCCGCACAGATCCCCGTGGAGGAGAAGGCGGCGCGTTCCGACTATGTGGTAGTCAATGACGGTTCGGCGGAAAGTCTCAAAGTTGAAGCCGGGAAACTGGCTGATTGGCTGAAAGGTAAATGTGATGACTGAAGAAGACGTTGAAAACGCCGTGGGCGAATCCGTCCCGGAGAGGAAGGAGCTGGCGAAGAAGGTTGTCCCTCCGAAGGAGGCGGCGGTTGCCGAGGGCAAGGCCGGGGAAGCCGCCGCCCAGGACCCGAAGCCTCAGGGAGGCGATGTGCAGGCGGGGAACGGGCAGCGGCGCGACCAGTCCGGCAACATGAGCCGAAAGCAGCGCTGGATGCAGCGGATGAAGTCGCATGGACGAAACGGCGGCAACGGGCAGGGCGGGCAGCCCCAGCCGCAGGTCCAGCGCAATCCCGACCTCCCCGAGTACAAGCTTGCGGACATACATTCCTGGGACAACGCCATGATCGTCGCAAGGCTGTGGCCGGACGCGAACGCCGAGGACCTTGGCGCGATGAAGCGCCATGAGATAATCTTCAACGCGATACGCAGCTACCTCGCGAGGGGCGGCGCCGTTCGCGCAAGCGGATGCCTTGAGATCGTGCGGGACGGCTACGGCTATCTCCGCAGCGCGACGACCAACTTCCTGGCGTGTCCGGAGGATGTGTTCGTGCCGCAGCAGCAGATCCGCAGGCACATGCTGCGCCCCGGGGACACGGTGGAGGGCCCGCTGCGCGACCCGCGCGACCGGGACCGCTACTTCGGGCTTGGAGGCGTCCTGACCGTGAACGGCAAGACCCCGAGCGAGGCGGCGCGAATCGTGCACTTCGAGAACCTCGTCCCGACGTTCCCGACCCGGCGCATTGTCCTGGAGACGGCCCCGAACGAGTATTCGATGCGCGTCGTGGACATCTTCACGCCGATCGGCTTCGGGCAGCGCGGGATAATAGTCGCCCCGCCGCGTGTCGGCAAGACCGTCCTCCTCCAGAAGATGGCGAACGCCATAACGGCGAACCACCCGGATGCGATGCTGATAGTGCTGCTCATCGACGAGCGCCCGGAGGAGGTCACGGACATGCAGCGGAACACGAAGGCGATGGTGCTTTCGTCCACGTTCGACGAGGAGCCCCAGCACCACGTGAATGTCGCCGAGATGACAGGCGAGATGGCGCGGCGGCAGGTCGAGAATGGCCGCGACGTGGTGATCCTGCTCGATTCGATAACGCGCCTGGCCCGCGCCTACAACACCGTCCAGCCGCATTCGGGCAAGATACTCACGGGCGGCGTGGATGCGCTCGCCCTGCACCGTCCGAAGCGCTTCTTCGGCGCGGCGCGCAACATCGAGGGCGGCGGTTCGCTCACGATCATAGCGACGGCGCTGATAGACACCGGGTCCCGCATGGACGAGGTGATCTTCGAGGAGTTCAAGGGGACGGGCAACATGGAGCTTGTGCTTGACCGCGGGCTCGCGGACAAGCGCATATTCCCGGCGATAGACATAGAGAAGTCCGGCACGCGCAAGGAGGACCTGCTCCTCGACCCGATGGAGCTCGAGAAGACCTGGGCGCTGCGCCGCGTTCTCGCCGATGCGGGCCCGGAACGGGCGATGCAGAGCGTGCTGAACGGAATGAAGAAGATAAAGACGAATCCGGCATTCCTGCTTTCGCTCGACCTGAAGAACCTGTAGGGGCGGCCTGGAGTGGGCGACATCGAGATACATGGCGCGCGGCAGCACAACCTCAAGGGCATCGACGTCACGATACCGCGCAATTCGCTGACGGTGGTGACCGGGCTCTCCGGCAGCGGGAAGAGCTCGCTCGCGTTCGACACCCTCTATGCGGAGGGCCAGCGCCGCTACGTGGAGTCGCTGAGCGCCTATGCGCGGCAGTTCCTCGACCAGATGGAGAAGCCCGACGTCGAGAAGATCGAGGGCCTTTCCCCGGCGATAGCGATCGAGCAGCGCACCACCGGCGGCAATCCCCGCTCGATCGTCGCCACGGTCACGGAGATACACGATTACCTGCGGCTGCTCTACGGATCGGTAGGCGTGGCGCACTGCCCGAAGTGCGGACGCGAAGTGGTGCGGCAGTCCGCAGAGCAGATCGTGGAGTCGATAATGTCGATCGCAGACCACTCTTCCGGTGGATCCGTGCGGCTGATCCTCTATGCCCCTGTCGTGAAAGGCAAGAAGGGTCGGCATGAGGATACCCTTGCGGAGATAAGGCGGCAGGGCTTTGCGAGGGTGCGGATAGACGGCGGCACGTATCCGGCTGACGAGCCGCCGGAGATCGACAGGAAGAAGAGCCACAGCATCGATGTTGTGGTCGATCGGCTGGTGCTGCCGTGCGACCGCACCCGCCTCACCGATTCCGTCGAGCTTGGGCTGAAGGCCGGGCACGGCGTGGTCTACGCGGAGCCGGTCGGCGGCGAGCCAAGGGTGTATTCCGAGCTCAACGCCTGCCTGTCGTGCGGGATATCGTTTGACGAGCTGAAGCCGCGCTCGTTCTCGTTCAATTCGCCGTTCGGGGCGTGCCCCACGTGCGGCGGACTTGGGGCGATATACCATTTCGACGAGGATCTCGTCGTGCCGGACAGGTCGCTTCCGCTGAAGGAGTGCATCCATCCGTGGCGCAGGGCCGGGCACAACGCGATCATGTACTACAATGCGCTCCTCGAGCATATCGCGAAGCAGTACGGCGTTGACCTCTCCACGCCTTACGAGAAGCTGCCCTCGGCATTCCGCAGGAGGCTGATGCACGGGTTCGAGGATGACCTTGTGCTTCCGTGGCGCAGCGTGGACAAGCCGTTTGAAGGCGTTCTGGCCACCCTCCAGAGGCGGCTCGCCGAGGCGGAGGACGACGAACACCGCGCCAAGCTTGAGGCCTACCAGAGCGAGCGGCAGTGCCCGGCGTGCCGCGGCACTCGTCTGCGCGAAGAGTCTCGCGCCGTCACCGTCGCGGGCAGGACCATCATCGATGTGATGGGGATGAGCGTGAAGGATTGCCTCGCGCACTTCGAGTCGATTCCGCTCCCCGCCGAGATGAGGGATGTCCACAAGGAGATAGTGAAGCGTCTGCGCTTCCTGCATGATGTGGGCCTTGACTACCTCACCCTCGACCGTCCGAGCGCGACGCTTTCCGGCGGCGAAATGCAGCGGATACGCCTCGCTACGCAGATAGGCAGTGGACTGACGGGAGTGCTGTACGTGCTGGACGAGCCCACGATAGGGCTCCATCCGCGTGACAACGAGCGCCTGGTCGCGACGCTGAAGGGTCTGCGGGACAAGGGCAACACCGTGGTGATCGTTGAGCACGACGAAGAGATGATGCGCACCGCGGATTACATAGTAGACCTCGGGCCGGGTGCGGGGCGAGATGGCGGAAGGCTGATGTACCAGGGCGATTTCGCCGGTCTCCTCAAGTGCGGCAGCCTCACCGCCGACTACCTTACGGGGAAGAGGCGCATCACGGGGAGTGGGGCCAAGGGCCGGATGGCAGGGCCGGGGGACTGCATCACCCTGTCGGGCTGCACGGAGCACAACCTGAAGGACATAACCGTGCACATCCCGCTCGGCACGTTCACTGTCGTCACGGGGGTCTCCGGCTCCGGCAAGTCGACGCTCATAGACGAGACGCTCAAGCGCGAGCTGCTGCGCCGCTTCTGCCGCGCAAAGGCGAAGCCGGGCAGGTTCAGGAGGCTCACGGGCGTAGACGGCATCGACAAGGTGATAGAGATAGACCAGTCCCCGATAGGCCGTACGCCGCGCTCGAACCCAGCCACATACGTAGGGTTCTTCTCCGACATACGCGAACTCTTTGCGCAGACGGAGGGCGCGAAGGCTCGCGGATACACGCCAGGCAGATTCAGCTTCAACGTGAAGGGCGGACGCTGCGAGACGTGCGGAGGGGATGGCGTCCGCAGGCTTGAGATGAGCTTCCTGCCGGATGTGTACGTCACGTGCGAGCAGTGCGGCGGGCGCCGCTTCAACAAGGAGACGCTTGAGGTGCGCTACGGCGGCAAGAACATAGCCGAAGCGCTGGACATGACAGTCGCCGAGGCGTGCGAGTTCTTCGCGAAGGTGCCGCGACTCGCCGGCAGGCTCAGGACGCTTGCCGATGTCGGATTGGGGTATCTTGGGCTTGGGCAGCCGGCGACTACGCTTTCCGGCGGCGAGGCCCAGCGCATCAAGCTCGCGGCGGAGCTGTCGCGCAGGTCTACGGGCAGGACGCTCTACCTGCTTGACGAGCCGACGACCGGGCTGCACTTCGATGACATAGCGAAACTGATGAACCTCTTGCTGAAGCTGCGCGATGCCGGGAACACCGTCGTTGTCATTGAGCACAATGTGGACGTGATGCGCTGCGCCGACTGGATAATCGACCTTGGCCCGGGCGGTGGCGACATGGGCGGCAACCTCGTGTGCGAAGGGCCGCCTGACGCCGTGAAGGCCTGCAAGGCGTCCGTGACAGGGCGTTTCCTGTAGGGGTCCGAGCAAGGGCGATTGCCAATGTCTCCAGACGATTCCCAGAGTGGATGCACCCCGGACAGCTCGCCGCATGGCCTTCTTGAGGCGCTTGCGGGCTGTGCGCGTTTCGGCGTGAGGCCGGGCCTTGATGCGATCCGTGCGGCGTGTTCGGGGATGGGCAATCCACAGGATGGCCTGAACGTCATCCATGTGGCCGGCACGAACGGCAAGGGCGCGGTGTGCGCGCTGGTCGATTCGGCGCTCCGCGCGGCGGGGTTCCGCACAGGACGCTATACGAGTCCGCACCTGGTTTCCCTGAACGAGCGCTTCTTCCTTGACGGCGCCCCGGTATCCGACGACAGGCTGGATGCGGCCTTTGCGTCGGTGAAGAGCGTAGGGAGCCTTACGTACTTCGAATTGCTTACGGCGACCGCGTTCGAGCTGTACAGACGCGAGCGCGTGGATTACGTCGTCCTGGAGACGGGGCTTGGCGGCAGGTTCGACGCCACGAACATCGTGGAGCGTCCGAAACTCACCGTCATCACGAGAATCGGGCTTGACCATTGCGATTGGCTCGGGCACACCATTGCCGAGATTGCCTCGGAAAAGGGCGGCATAGTCAAGACGGGCGTGCCGTGCGTACTTGGGGCAATGCCGGAGGAGGCGAGGCGGACCATTGAGTCCATCGCTGCCGCGCAGGGGGCGAGGTGCATTTGTGCGCCATCCGCAGACTCCAGGGACGCAGGGCTTGCGGCGGCGATGGAGTCCCTTGCGCTTGGCGGGGAATTCAACAGGGAGAACGCCGCTACGGCATATGCGGCCCTGAAGGAGATCGGCATCGGCGACGGGGCGATCAGGCGAGGCTTCGCGTCCGTAGTCTGGCCAGGACGCTACCAGCGTGTGGAGAGGGGCGGCAGGCGGTTCCTGGTGGACGGTGCGCACAACCCTCCGGCGATGAGGGCGCTGGTCGATTCGCTAAGGGGGGAACGACTGTCGCCGAGGCGTTTCCCGTTCGCCGGAAGGGTCGTCTGCGGATTCTGCGGCGACAAGGACGTCTCGGCAAGCCTGCACATATTGCGGGAGGTCGCGGATGTGGGGTTTGCGGCGCCGATCAGGAACCCGAGGTCGCTGCCGCCCGAGCGCACGGCGGCGCTGATGCGGGAGGCAGGATTCGCCGAGGCGCGCGCCTTCGGCAGCCTTGCCGAGGCCCTGGAGCGTGCGCAGGACGGTACGCTCGTGTGCGGCTCCCTTTTCCTTGCGGGGGAGGCGCTTGAGGATCTTGGGTGGGTTTCGCGTCCATCGGGCGCCTTCACCCCAAGCGAGTCGTTCAGGTGATTTGGTATAATTGCGGGAAATGAAAGCAAAGCAGTTTTGGTATCCGCTTCCTGAGCGGCTTATCGCCCAGCACCCGGTGGAACGGCGCGGCACTGAGAGGATGATGGTGCTGCATCGTGACACCGGAATAATAGAGCATAGGCACATCGCGGACATTGTCGAGTATCTTACGCCAGACGACCTTCTTGTGGTGAACGACACCAAGGTGTTCCCGGCTCGCCTGATAGGAACGTGGGAGGATACCCCTGGCGAGGTCGAGGTTCTCATGGTGTCGGCAGCGCCAGAGGCTGAGGTCGATGGCTCCGCTGTCGGCGGACCGGATGTTGATCTCGGCGAATCTTCGCTTGTGTGGAACGTGATGATCGGATCCGGCCGCAAGTGTCGCGAGGGCCAGGTTGCGGTGTTCGGCCCGAATGCCGAGCTGAAGGCCCGGCTTCTGTCCAGGCTGGAGGGCATCGGGATGTGGAAGGTGTCGTTCGAATGCTCGCGTCCGCTCATGGATCTGCTGGACGAGTTTGGGCGCACGCCAGTGCCGCCGTATGTCCATCGCGAGGGGACGCGCCAGGAGGAGCTCGCGGATCGGGAACGGTATCAGACGATCTACGCGAGGCACGTGGGCTCCGTCGCCGCCCCAACGGCGGGCCTCCATTTCACCGGCGAGATATTCGACGCGCTTGAGCGCAAGGGCGTCCGCAGGTGCGCGGTGACGCTTCATGTCGGGCCGGGCACGTTCCGTCCCGTGAAGACGGAGGACATCGAAGACCACCACATGGATTTCGAGGCGTTCACCGTGCCGCCTGAGACTGCGGCGGCGATCAGCGAATGCAAGGCGCGCGGGGGGCGCGTGGTGTGCGTCGGCTCGACTACGGTGCGGACGCTCGAGACCGTCGCGAACCGCGGGCGCGGGGATGGCGATCCGCTGATCGTTCCGGGTTCGGGGGCCTCCAACATCTTCATATACCCGCCGTACAGGTTCAGGGTCTGCGACGCGATGCTCACCAATTTCCATTTGCCGCAGTCCACTCTGCTGATGATGGTCTCTGCGCTCGCGGGACGCGAGCGAATCCTTTGCGCCTACGCATTCGCCGTGAAGAAGGAGTACCGGTTCTTCTCGTATGGAGACTGCATGCTGATCATTTAGGGGCAAGTCCCACAATGCTATCGTAAGCCACGGGCCGTAAGGCTCTGGTCAGGTTGAATTTCCGCTTGCATTGGAAATGGTGATTTGATATATTACGCGCCCATGGGACAGCAACTTAGAACAAGGGCCAAGAGGGCACGTCGTGCGGCACGCAACAAGCGCGTCAACGCACGTCTTCTCGCGGCCAAGAAGAAATAAGGCTGCGCGCTTTAGCGTGTGCCTTGATGGTGGGATGGCCGAGCGGTTAGGTCGCGGACTGCAAATCCGCTTACAGCGGT
>CAVFWS010000088.1:0-7796 GCA_963626295.1 Clostridium sp. CAG:138 | reverse complement strand
GTCGGAGCCGCCCTTGCCGCCGCCCATGGGGAGCGTCGTGAGCGAGTTCTTGAACACCTGCTCGAAACCGAGGAACTTGAGGACGGAAAGGTTCACCGTGGGGTCGAAGCGGAGACCGCCCTTGTATGGACCGATGGCTGAGTTGTACTGGACACGGTATCCGCGATTCACGCGGACGACGCCCTTGTCGTCAATCCACGGCACACGGAACATGATCACGCGCTCCGGCTCGACGATGCGCTCAAGGATTGCCGCATCCTCGTACTGCCTGTTGGCCTCCAATACCGGATCGAGGGTTAGAAGCACCTCTTCGACTGCCTGGATAAATTCAGGTTCGTTAGGATTCTTGGCCTTGACGTCGGCCAAGACGGTCTGCACATACTTGCTCATTATGATTCCTTGGTTTTACTGGTATACAATATCCCTATGGGGAAATGTATGCAACTAATGTGCCAAGATGGCTTTGGGGGAGATTTACGATTCACGATTTTTCGATTTACGATTTGCGATTGCATTGGAAGATTTAGGCATTGATTCATTTGCGGGAGGGCGGTTGTCCTCAACCGCCACGCCTTACTCCCTATCCTTCTCTCTCTTCTAACACTTAAAACATGAAACCTACATTTCTTGCCTATAAGTTCAAGATAACCAACCAAAAAATCAGTGCAATCCGTGGTTAAAACTTACCCTCACTCACATTCCCGTGCGATGCGCGGGCGGCGGGCTACACGGCTAAAGCATCAAATGCAAAAATCCCCCGATGCAATCGCAAACCTCTACATCTCTACACCTCTACACGGCTAAAAATACCCTCGCCAACTCCACCCATTCCCGTCCCCTAAACCTAAACCACAACCCCTAAATCTACACGTCCTACACTTCTCCACGGCTAAACCATATCCGCTGACGACTGTCCAATGCAATCGCAAATGCCTACCAACTACCCACTATCCACTACTTCTTAATGATGCCCACGATGTATTATCACAGACAGCACCGCAATGTCAGCAGGATTCACCCCGGGTATCCGCGATGCCTGGGCAAGCGTTTCGGGTCTCCATTTCTTGAGCTTTTCACGGCTTTCGTACCTTACAGCCGGACACCTATCGTAATCGAGCCATGAAGGGATTCCCGTATTCTCGTCTCGCTTGGTCCGTTCCGCCGCGATCTTTTCCTGTTCAATGTATCCTTCATATCTGCGCAAGATGGAAATCTCTTCGGAAACCGCTTGCGGCAATGCGGCAACGACATCGGGCTTCGAATGCAAGTGCCTTTCTATCATTTCAGCGAAACGATGCGTCTCTTCCCTTATCTCACGTGGCAAAACGCCAATCCTATCAGCCGCATCCATCAGACGATACCGGGCGTTGTCCTGACGAAGGATGAGGCGTCTCTCTGCGCGGGACGTGAACATCCTGTACGGCTCATCCGTTCCTTTCGTGACAAGGTCATCTATCATAACCCCGATATACGCATCCTGACGGCTAAGCACAAGCGGATCCTCATCCCTTACCTTAAAGGATGCGTTGATGCCGGCCATTATCCCCTGTGCGGCGGCCTCTTCATATCCCGTCGTTCCGTTTACCTGTCCGGCAAAGAACAATCCAGTTATGCGCTTCGACTCAAGCGTGCGCTTAAGTTCCCTTGCGTCTATGCCGTCATACTCTATGGCATAGGCATACTTCAGGAATTCGGCTTTTTCAAGCCCAGGGACGGAACGAACCATGTCTTCCTGGACTTTCTTCGGCAAAGAGCAGGAAAGACCATTAGGATATATGACCGTCTGGTCAAGATCTTCAGGCTCAAGCATGACATGATGCTGTCTGGCATCGGCAAATCTGACTACCTTATCCTCGATTGAAGGACAATACCGCACACCAGTGCCTTTGATCGGCCCTCCATAGAGAGCCGAATCGGACAGGTGAGACTTGATTATGTCATGGGTTTTGGATGTCGTATGCGTCATCCAGCAAGGAATATCCGGAATGTTCCACGTGGAACATTCCTTGGACGGAGAGTCTACATGATCCGTATTGCCGCCCGAACAACAGCAACAGTTACCTTCCTCATGGCTTGCGATATGCCTATAGGCAGACGAACCGGAACCATCCGCATATGGAGAAGGAACGCCATGAGACCGTTTCCCAATGTTCCACGTGGAACATTTTGACCTCAAACTGAATAGTGGTGGCGGCATTTCTCCTTTTTGAACAATGCATTTGGAAAAATCGCAGGAAGATGCCCTCAACCGTGGTGGGGTTCCCGTTTTCAGGCGCACCAATTCGAAACCAAGTCTTTCCAGCGATTCGGAAAGCATATTGGCGGCAGGGCGATCATCTCCGCCAGATTCCTCCACATCGTGTCCTATGAAGATTCGTCCCCGAAGTGAAGTACCGGTGGCAACTATGACGGCCTTTGAGGCAATCTCGCCACCGTTTTTTGTATGTACACCGATTGCGGTGGCGGTTAGGGTATTCCTTCCGTCATCTGCCATACTCTTGCGATCTACTTCAGACACCATTATGTCCGTAACTATGTCCTCGAACACCGTCAGGTTGGCTTGGCTGGAGACTACCCTCTGCATCCTTTGGGTGTAGCTTTTCTTGTCACATTGGGCACGGGTCGCCTGCACTGCCGGTCCGCGGGAAGTATTCAATGTCTTCTCCTGAAGCGCGGTCCGATCTGCATTGTATCCCATCTCTCCGCCAAGGGCATCAAGTTCGTATACGAGATGGCTCTTGGCCAAGCCTCCTATCGAAGGATTGCAAGGCATTGTCGCAATTGAATCTTTTCTGCCCGTAATCAGAAGGGTAGGTATTCCCATTCTTGCGGCAATGAGGGCGGCTTCAGTTCCGGCATGTCCGGCACCAATTACGATAATATCAAAACCATTTTTAGTTGTCATTTCCATTTTGTCTACCCTTCCTTTATCGGCGGAGGTATGTAATTCCTTTGAGATAGTTGAACCTTAGAACGGAATGTATTTGTCTCACACGGAGTGACGGAGGACACGGAGTTGGAATCTATGAGATATTTGTATTCTTTTACGTATCGTCTGGGATGGTTAGCCGTGCAAGCCAGACGAAAAGAGGTAATTGCAAAAATATTAATCTCCGTGTCTCCGTATCTCCGTGTGAGACATTCGTGTTCCAACTGCGATTTTTAGTTTGCACTTTGTGTGTACCTTTTACGATAATTATCAACAATTCGTATAATTGAGTTATCCGACATGAAAATATTTATGCACAAGCACGAAACCCTTTATTTTCAGTACTTTGCTGAATGTCAAGTACCTCGACCCGCATTTGCGCACAGAAAATAATAACATTTGTGAACCATTTATGAACATATTGCAGTGCATAAAACGATAGTTGATTTTAATGTATTTCCATGGACACATTATCACACATATCCCGTATTATATCAAAGTAGTGGATAGATGTCGGTGCGAAATGGCAAACGCGCAGTGTAATGGAAGATGCATTTCTTTAATGCCGACTTATGAACAAAAAACTGTTCATAAGTTGTGTACTACTTTGCGCTTATTTATAGTGACTACCAAGTTAAATTATGCTTTAATGCGAAAGTACAAAAAAGGCTAAACAGGTAGAAAGAATGCGAGCAGAATTGTGGGACATAGCGGTTGCCTTACATAAGGCTTCCCTGAAATCTCAGGAAGAGGTTGAAAAATGGAATCGTCATGCCATGACTTTCGCTTCCCATAAGCTGGAGGGAAACGTTCTTTCCATTGGCGTCGCCGATCAGTACATAGCCGACTACTATGCCGAAATATATTCAGAACCCCTCAGGACTGCCCTTATACAGGCTGGAGGTCCTGAAGACGCAAAGGTGGTTTTCAACGTAAGTGAGGCCGCACGGATCGATGCGGAAGAAAAGCGTCAGCAGGAAAGCAAAAGGCAGGTTTTAGGCGAGACTCAGGCACTGCTCAAAAAGTTCGCTTCCACCATACCACTAAACGTCAACTACACCTTCGAGAATTTCGTAAAGGGTCCTTCAAACTCATTCGCGTACGCAATAGCATCTGCAATAGCCAAGGAACCGGGCGGAAACACCAACAATCCTTTCTTCATATGGGGTGGCACAGGTCTCGGCAAGACGCACCTCATGCAGGCGATCGGCCACTATGTGCTTAAGCACAACCCTCAAAAGAGCGTCTGCTACATAACGAGCGAAGCGTTCCTCAACGAATACATCAACGCCATATCAAACAAGGCGATGGAATCCTTCCGCAAGAGATATCGCCACATAGACCTTCTCCTGCTTGACGATGTGCAGTTCGTTGGAGGCAAGGAACAGTTCCAGGAAGAGTTCTTCAATACGTACAACGACCTGATGACCTACGGGAAACAGGTCGTGATGACGTGCGATGTGCCGCCCAAGAGACTGAATGGCTTTGAAGAGAGGCTTGTTACAAGATTTCAGCAGGGGATAGTGATCGAGATCGAATCGCCATCCTACGAAACGCGCATAGCGATCCTCAAGGCGAAGGCAAGAAACTGTCAACGGACAATACCTGACGACATATTTAACTTCATCGGCGAAAACATAAAGTCGTCAGTCAGGGCCATGGAGGGGGCCTTGAACCTTGTCGTGAAATTCATGGAGGCAAATCCGGATATCGAAATCACGAAGCAGATGGCTCAGGTGCTGCTGAAGGAACTGACGGAAGAGGAAGTCACGATAAGGCGGCTTTCGATAGAGGAAATCATAAAGGCCGTATGTTCGTTCTACGATACCTCTTATGCCGACATCCTCTCGTCCAACCGAACGCAGCCGTTGGCCACGGCGCGTCAGGTGGCAATGTTCCTCGCAAGGAAGCTTACCGGTCAGTCCACGCCAACCGTCGCCAGCGAATTCAAGCGCAACCACACAACCGTCATATATGGAGCGGAATCCATACAGAAAAGGCTGTCTGTCGAGCCAAAACTCCGAAAATCTATAGAGCAGATAACGGAACAGCTCGGAAGAAAGCCATCGGAACTGTTCGATTGATAAGCTGTGGGCTTTATGTTCGCAAGCTGTCCACAATCCGCCAAGTTATGTACACAAATGAACAGGCAAAGCGAAATGCGATAAGAAGCCAATAGATGTGCAAGCAGTAATGAACAGGGTGGCAACTCATTTCACCATTTAAAATCAAGCGCAACGATGACTTATGCCACTTGCTGACAATCCTACTATTACTTAATAACTACTTTACTTCAATACCCCTAATAGGGTACAATACGCAGCAAAGGAAACCAAAGGGAGTTTACCATGAAGATCAAGATCATCCGCTCAAAGTTCATTGAGGGACTAAAGAAAGTCCAAAACATCGTGGCCGGCAAGGGATCGCTTCAGATCATACAGAATACGATGCTTGAGGCCAAGGGCGGAAAGCTGAATCTCGTCACCACCGATCTCGATATCTCGATAAGGTCTACGGTGGATTGTGAAGTGGTCGAAGAAGGGGCGACAACGCTCCCGGTCAAGCTCCTTTCGAGCACAATAGCGTCATGCGCGGAAGGCGTGGTTGAGCTTGATGCCGATGCCCAGGATCGTGCGCGAATATCGGCAGGGAGCGCATCGTTCAGGCTTTCAGGAATGCCTGTCGCCGATTTTCCGTCTTTGCCGGCATCCGAAGATGCCTTTGCCTATGAGCTTCCGCAGGCGACCCTCCGTGAAATGCTCAGGAAAACCTCGTATGCCGTTTCGCAGGATGAGACGCGCAAGACCCTCAAGGGCGTACTGATGAGCTTCAGGGATGGGAAGATCACGATGGTGGCGACGGATGGACGCAGACTCGCCCTTGTGGAACACGAGATCGAATTCCCTGCGGCGGCAGAAAAGGACATAATCCTCCCTTCGAAGGTTGTTGCAGAGCTTCAGCGTTCTCTTGGCGGCGATGGAGAGGTGAGGATAACGATCGAAAGGTCCCAGGTTTCCTTCAACCTTGGCGAAACTCAGATATATTCGAAGCTCCTCGATGAGATTTATCCGAACTATCGTCAGGTGATTCCGTCCAATTGCGGGCAGCACATAGTTGTGGACCGCAAGCTGCTCCTTGACGCCATAGACCGCGCAAGCGTAATGACCATGGAGGAATCCTCATCCGTTCGCCTTACGTTTGATTCGAACCAGCTTCTCGTCTCGTCCGTGGCGGCTGACATAGGCGAAGCGAAGGACATTGTGCCGATAAAGTACAGTGGCGAGAAGATCGAGATCGTATTCAACCCTGCCTTTGTGAAGGATCCACTGAAGGCAATAGATGAGGACGAGATAACGATAGAACTGAACAATGGATCTTCACCGGCTATCATCAGGTGTTCGGTTCCTTTCCTTTACGTGATGATGCCGCTACGCATTAACTGATGAATCTCTGGAAAGACAAAAACTTTCCGATTATAATATCCTGCGCAAAGACGCTCGCTCCCTGGACGGAACGGGAGCTTGTCGGGCTTGGCTACAGGATTGTTGATAAGTCGGATAACTACGCCGTAGTCAATGGCGCGTTGCGCGATGTATTCAAGCTGAATCTCTGGCTGCGTACTGCGCAGCGCGTGCTTGTGCCCCTGCTTCGCTGCCAATGCCGCCACATACGGGAACTGTACGACAAGGTGGGATCGATAGACTGGGAAAACCTCATAGCCTCGGATGGCTATGTAAGCGTATCTTCGGTTGTCCACAACAGCACCATACGCGATACCCGCATGCCGTCGCTTGTCGTAAAGGACGCAATTGTGGACAAGATACGCATGAAGATTGGCCAGCGGCCGGATTCCGGCGGCGACTACGATCTTGGGGCTTGCGTGTTTGTACACTGGAACTGCGATACGGCAATCATATACCTTGATACGTCCGGCGCTCCACTATCCAAGCGCGGATACCGCAAGATACCAGGATCTGCCCCGATGCAGGAGACGCTTGCGGCCGCATGCATCGATGCGATGGGTTGGGACGGCAAAGCCCCATTCATTTCCCCGATGTGCGGATCAGGCACTCCGGCGATAGAGGCGGCGCTAAAGGCCATGAACCGCGCACCAGGATCGCTTCGAGCAAGGTTTGGCTTCATGGGCATAAAGGGGTACAGTAACGTAATTCCGGGGGAGAAGGCACCGAGAGTCGCCCCGAGGCAGCGTTTTGGGGTATCGCCCGAACAGATATTCAAGGATATGCTCGTCGAGGCGGCCGAAAACGAAAGGGACAGCATTCCTCCGATAATCGCGACGGACATTTCGCCGGAAGCGATCCAGAATGCGCAAATAAACGCCAACGCCGCAGGGGTATTCAAGCATATCAAGTTTGGCGCGTGTGATTTCGCCGATACCGATCTATGCTCGGTCACTACGCAGTCGGCGGAACGGGAATCTACAGGGAGTTCTCGTCCAGCCGTATTCTTCAATCCCGAATATGGCATAAGGCTTGGCGACCCTGAAGAGCTTAAGGTCCTGTATGGACGCATAGGCCAGTTCATTTCCGAAAAATGCAAAGGAATGACGGCTGGCCTTATCACCGGAAACCCTGATTTGGCGCAAGCCGTCGATTTGAAATATGCCGATCGGGTGCCGTTCTACAATGGGCCAATAGACTGTAGGCTGTTCATTTACGAACAATAGGCAGTATGCAGAGGTTATCGACAATGAAGGCATCTCTTATGAGATGCCTTCATTGTTTATAATTCTTCATTCTATGTACTTCCTTTTCAATGAAAAACGGAGTATTTAAGCGTTAAAGAGTTATAGACAGCTTATTATAACTTGTTTATAACTTAATATGTTTATAAATGTGTTGATAAG
>CAVFWS010000087.1:0-8254 GCA_963626295.1 Clostridium sp. CAG:138 | reverse complement strand
GCGGCGTGAGCCAACGTCAGTTCCCGACCTATGGGCCCCGCCTCCGGCCTTGCCGTCAGCAGAACGCCCCGTATAATACCAAACAATCCGCCCCCGTGCGCCTCAGCGCCGCCCATGCCCCCGCGCGATCAGAGGGTCCATCCGTTCAGGTGGGGGACGTCCAGCAGCGCGTTGGCCTCCGCGTCGCCGATGACCCTTTCCGCCACCGGATCCCACTTCAGTCCGCTGCGGCCGAGGCGTTCGCAGATGTTCGCCAGCAGGCAGATGGAGGTTGTGCGGTGTCCGATCTCGCAATCCGTCGCGATGGGACGGTTCTCGAAGATGCCGTCGATGAAGTCCATCTCGTGGGAATGCCCGTACTTCGGCGCGTAAAGCCTGATGTCCGTATCCTTGAGATCCTTCTTCTCGCGCCACTTCTTGAGGTGCGGCGGCAGGCCGAGCTTTACCGGCAGTCCGCTGTAAAGGGCGTCGTTCACCGTGCCCTTTTCGCCATGGAACCATATTCCGCGAGGGTATCCCTCTCGGGTGCTCAGCACGTGCACGCGCAGGCCCGATGCGTAGACCACGTCGAACTCGAACTCCATGGCCCACGAGAAATGCACGCGATCGGGGTTGAACGTTCCGGCCTTGAAGTTCTCTATCGCCACCGGACCCGTCCGCTCGGTGTCGAGAGCCCATTGCACAGTATCGATCTCGTGGGCGCCGAAGTCCGGTATGAGGCCGTTGCCGGTGCGGTTGCAGATGCGCCATATCAGGGGCGAATGGATCGCCGGGATGAATGCGTCATTCTCCCAGTGCTCGGTGGGGCCAAGCCACAGGTCCCAATCGCTCCCCGTATAGCAGGATGGATGCCGAACGGGTGCAAGTCTGCCCGAATCGCCGTACCAGAAGCTATCCTTGGTCGCGCCCGGTATCGCAACCGTCACGTCCTTAAGCTTGCCGATCAGCCCATTCCTGACAATCTCGGCCGCGATGCGCTTGACGGACGACGACCGCCCCTGGTTCCCCACCTGAAAGGTCACGCCCGACTCCTTTGCGACGCGAACCATCTCCCGGCCCTCGTTGATCCCGAGCGACAGGGGCTTCTGGCAATAGACGTGCTTGCCCGCCCTCATGCACCCTATCGCCATGATGGCGTGCCAATAGTCCGGGGTGGCGATCAGCACCGCGTCGATGGTGGGGTCCGCCGCGACCTCGCGCCAATCGGACGTCATGCGGCATCCTTTCGCATCGTAGTGCCTGTCCACCCGGCCGCGAAACACGTCGCGCCCGTTGCCCTTGTGCGGATGGTCCTCGGTGGGTCCGAAGATCGGGTCGCACACGAGCGTCACCTGCACCCTCGAATCCTGCAGGAACTGCTGCGTATTGGCCCAGCCCATGCTCCCACAGCCTATGACCGCCAGGTTTATCCGTTCGGACGGCAATGGGCGGCGGGCCGCCGGATACCCGATGCTGAAGCACCCTCCGGCCAGGAACGGCGATGCCGCCACTGCGGAGCGCAGAAAATCACGACGCGAAAAACCGGTTTTTGACATGTTGCTTTCCTTTCCTTGTCTTTACATTGCTATTGACGCTTCCAAAACGCAATCCATTCGCCTATGAGCCTGTCCTCCATGTCGCCGCCCACGGCCTCCCGCGTGGCTTCGTCCATCCGCCTTGTCCGGACGAGCGCCTTCATGAGGTCCGTGCGGACATTCCTGAACGGCTGGAGGCGCACCTCCGGTGCGCCGACCTGCAGGAAATACGCGAGCGACCACGCCAGACGGTACTTCAGGGCGCGGTCCTCGTCCGTCCCGGCGTAGAACTCCCCGTAGTCCATGGCGAGAATGGGGCGTAGCGCCTCGGCCATCTCGGCGACGTTCTCCTTCACCATGCGCACCGCCTCGTAATCGAGGTCGAACACGACCTCGCCATCGGCGCCGAAGTGCGAATTCTCGAACATGGCGGCGTGGCCCTCGTTGAACCACGGGGGCGGCTGCCGCATCGCGCACGCATAGCCAAGGTGCTGGTGCAGAGCCTCGTGCCACACGGTGCGCAGAAGCGCCGCCGATCCGCCCGGCGGGCAGTACAGGACCAGTTCCCTGTGCCGCGGGCTCCACAGCGCGGCAGACCACCGCATCTCCCATCCGACGTAATCGAGGTATTCGGTGCGCGAATCGAAGATGCGTATGGCCGCAATATGCGAATCGTCCGTGAGCGGAGACGGCAACACCTCGCGATATGCGGCCTGCATCCTCAGGAGGCCGTTCGTCAAGGCGGCGATGAACTGCGGCCTGTCCGAGATGGTAAGGTTGTCCACCACAACTACGTTTGACGAACACGTGAAGTGCCAATCGCCGTAGTTCACCACATTGCGCCGATAGTCGTCCGCGAGCAGATCCAGCTCCGCGTTTCCGATGGCGCCTTTGCCGTCGGCGGCGCCTTCCCCCGACCACCGTACGCCATCAAGCCATTCGTCCATCCTCTCGGACGCCTCGGGGTCCTCCGAGACGAGCGAGGCCATGTACCAGTCGGACTGGACGCCGCGCGGGGTCCTGAGCCTGAATGCGTAGACGAGCGCGTTGCCGTTCGTGGTCTCGTACTGCCACAGCGCGGCGAGATTCTGCCGCTGCGAACGGCGCGGCCTGAACCTTGACACGGTTTCCTCAGGGGCGAGAAAATACACCGCCTCGTCCAGGGCGGAAACGTCATTCGGCCCCATGGCGTCACCCGAATGCCTTGCACGGAAATCCTTCCGCGTCAGCTCGTCCGCCGCCGATCCTCCGGGCAGCTTTCGCGGGATGCGGCATATGATCAGCCGGTTGCCGTCCGCATCCCTCCAAGACGCGCGAAGGGCATCCGCGTGCCACAGGTCGAACAGGTTATACCGGTCCTCGATCGTATAGCCGTCGCGTCCGCCCTTCAGGTACGCTGAGGCGCGTGGCATCCCGACCGGATCCGCCTTGGCGCTGGCGATCTCGCCACACTCCATGGCGAGGTCGGGGAACGCCTTCGGCTGACCGAACGTCAGGCTTCCGAGGACGAGAATATGGACTGCAACTGGCATGAGAGGACGGACCCCGCAAGTATTATCTGCCACGATATGTAGAGCCACGCGAGAACGATCGGCAGGAAGGCGAAAGAGCCGTAGAGCACCGAACTGTTCGCCACGCCGACCTGGGCGATTATGCAGACCTTCAGCCAAAGGCCGAACGCAAGAGCAATCACGGCGCCCGCCGTCAGGGCCCATTTCGTGCGGACCCGGCAGAACGGCATGAACTTGTAGAAGAACCCGAACGACAGCGCGGCGAAGCAGAAGGTCACGAGCAGCGAAAGGGACTTGGAGAATAGCACCGCGACCAGCAGATCCATGAACCGCTTGGAATAGGGGATGTACCCGGAGGCGCCCTCAAGGATGCCCTTCACCACGTTGAGCAGCGGCATCGATAGCGCAAGGGCGGCAAGTATCGGGACCACTATCGTCACAAGGAGATAGAGTACGCAGCGTTTCCACAGCGGGCGGGACGCCTTCACCCGCCATATCTCGTTCATCGAGGTCTCCACCATGCCGAACGTGCAGATGACCATCCACGCCAGGGTCCCGAGACCCACCCACCCGAGCGTGGAGGCGTCAAACTGCGCGGCCCTGTCAAGCAGGTGGTTCGAGATGCGCCTCGCCTGCGACGCGAGCGCCTTTGCGGCATCCGTCCGCTCCTTGAGGGCTTCGGGCGAGATGCCGCCAGGGATCACCACGTCTTCCTGCGAGGTCTCGACCTGCGTGATGTACTCGTCGAGGCTGCGGTTGATCTGGGTGCGCGCGATGTCGCCGACGCCGCACGCCTTGGCGAGCAGAAAGGAAAGGCAAAGGATCGGCACGAGCGAAAGCAGGGTGAAATACGTAAGCCCCGCGGCGTGCAGACCGCAGCGGGCATCAAGGAAATTCCCAACGATGCCCCGAAGCAGATCCCTTGCCTTGCCGCACCAGCCTTCAGCAGCGGGCGAGTTCGCTTTCCGCGCGCCACGCATAGTACTTCCCGAGCTTCAGCTTGGAGGCGGCCTCCTCGTCGCAGAAGAACCAGGCATCCTCGTGCATCTGGAGCGCCGATGCCGTGCAGAACTGCGATACGCCACCCTCCACCGCGGCGGCGACTGCGGCGGCCTTGTTCTTGCCGAACGCGAGAAGGATCACCCTCTTCGCCTCCATGATGGAGCCGACGCCCATGGAGAGCGCCTGCCTCGGCACGTCCGCGGCCTTCTTGAAGAAGCGGGAGTTGTCCTTGATGGTCTGCGGGGTGAGGGACACGAGGCGGGTGCGCGACGAAAGCGAAGACCCGGGCTCGTTGAACGCGATGTGTCCGTCCGAGCCGATGCCGAGGACCTGTATGTCGATGCCGCCGGCCTTCCTGATCGCGGCCTCATACGACTTCACTTCCTTGTGCCAGTCCTTGGCGAGGCCATTGAGCACGTGCGTGTTGGACTTCCTGATGTCGATGGAATCGAACAGGTTGGCGTTCATGAAATAGCGGTAGCTCTGGTCGTGCGTCCCGGCAAGGCCCCAGTACTCGTCAAGGTTCCATGTGCGGACCTGCCTATAGGAGACCTCCTTGGCCTTGACGGCCTTGATCATCTCCCGATACATGCCTACGGGCGTCGATCCCGTCGCGAGGCCAAGCACGATCTTCGGGTTGGCCTTGACGGCGGCGGTGATCATCGCGGCGGCCTTGCGGCTTGCCTCTTCCTTCGTTTTGCAGATTACGATTTCCATTTGTGTGTTCCTTTCATCAAATGACATCCCTGCCGGGGGTGCGCGAAAAGCGCAACGTCAGACCCGATGCATCTTGTCGAATATCTCTTCGCGCTGGCACTTCACCTGGACGCCGATCCCCTCGCCTATCTCGGCAAGCTCGCTGCCCAGTACGTCGAAGGACTTCGTGGCGCCCTTCATGTCCGCAATCATCATCATGTTGAAGTAGTCCTGCACGATCGTCTGGGAGATGTCCAGGATGTTTACGCCACTGTCGGCAAGGTACGCGCAGGTCTTCGCGAGAATCCCTATCGTATCCTTGCCAACTACGGTAATGACGATCTTATCCATGGCTGGAGGCACCCTTAGCCGCGGCGGCCGCGAAGCGTTCCGTGCGCAAGGAACCCGTCATACTTGCGCACAAGCAGGTGGGACTCCATGATGCGCAGCGTGTCCAGCGCCACGCCCACGATGATCAGAAGGGACGTGCCGCCGAAGAACGACGCGATGGCCCAGGGCACCTGCATCGCGCCGTTGAGGACCTGCGGCAGGAGCGCGACGACGAGAAGGCCCGTGCCGCCGATGAGGGTGATGCGCGTCATCAGCTCGTCAAGATACTCCGCGGTGGCGCGACCGGGCCTGATCCCCGGCACATACGAGCCGTCCTTCTTGAGGTTTTCGGAGATGTCTATCGCATTGAACTGCGTGGCGACCCAGAAGAACGCGAAGAACATGATGAACGCCGCGTAGACGACGAGGTGCACGGGGCTGCTCATGTCCGCAAGCTGCAGGAAGAACGAGCGGAGCCAGCCCATGAACCCGGAGGCGTCCGACGGGATGTAGCGGGCGAGGAAGCCCGGAATCTGGAGCACGGGCTGCGCGAAGATGATCGGCATTACGCCCGTGTAGTTCACGCGGAGCGGCATGAACGTCTGCTGCATCCCGTAGGTTGCGCCGCCGCTGACGCTGCGCCTCGTGGAGTGTATCGCGACCTTGCGGACGCCCTGCGTGAGCATCACGGTGCCCATCACCACGGCGAAGCCGAAGAGCAGGAGCAGGGCGAGCTCCACCGGCGAGCGCGTCGCCGCCACGCCGTTGTAGCCGAAGTAGCGCTCCCACGCGGAGAATATAGCCTCGGGCAGGCGGGACGTGATGTTGATCATGATTATCAGCGATGCGCCGTTGCCGATCCCGAACGTGGTGATCTGGTCGGCGATCCACATGACGAAGAGCGACGCCGTGGTCATGCCTATCACCGTCATCAGCTGGAAGCCCAGGCCGGGGTTCGCGACGAGCTGCACGTTGCCGAACGCGGGCGAGAGCATCTGCGGATGCATGAGGGCCGTGGCGATGCCCCAGGACTGCGCGACGCAGAGCACGATCGTGAGGTAGCGCGTGATCTGCGCGAGCTGCTGCCTTCCGCTCTCGCCCTCCTTCTTGAGCTTCTCGAGGGAGGGTATCACGGAGGATAGCAGCTGTATCACGATCTGCGCGGAGATGTACGGCCAGATGGATAGGAATCCGATCGCGCACTGCCCGAGAGCGCCGCCGGTGAACACCTCGAACCAGTCGAAGAGGCCGCCGCCGCCCGTGGCGGCGCGGATATCCTCTATCGTGCGCTGGAGCGTCTGCCAGTCAACGCCGGGGGTGGGAATCTGCGAAACGAGGCGGCACACCGCCACCAGCCCCAGGGTAATGAATATCTTCTTGCGCAGTTCAGGGATCCTAAATGCGTTCGAAAAGCCTTTCCACATCGCCATTTTTGTCTGCTCCGTTGTCCTTTTTGATGTATGAATGCCGAATTGTACCAAAAGGCGGCTTAAACATCAAGCAATGGCTCGCCGTTTTCCGGCCTCGCCATCATTATTTACGATTTACGATTTTTCGATTTGCGATTGCATTTGGTCATTTGTCGATTTTATGATTTGGGAGGGCGGTTGTCCCCAACCGCCGAGCAGGGCGATTTCGTCAAGGTCGCCCTACCAAGCCCAAGTACAATCCCAAAATACCCCAATGCCTAAATGCAATCGCAAATCTTAAATCGTAAATTCAGCTTTGTCGCGCCTGAGGAAGCGGACGCGGGCGAGAAGAATGATGGCCGCGCCAACGAGGTAGAATATGGCAAGCGAGGACATCGAATAGGCCATGTTGCCGTTGAGCACCTTCGCGATCCAGGGAAGTACCGTGGACGAGAGAGACCCGAAGAGGAACGCGATGCACATCATGATGCCGACGCCAGAGGCATGATAGCGAGGGTTCACGACATCGAAGAACGCGGCCATGAAGTTGGAATCGTACACCCCACGGAATATGCCGAATCCGAACATCGCAAGGCAACACTGCCCGAACGACCCCGTCATCGCCATCCATATGATGAACGGGATCGCGAGGCCAAGGCCGGCAATGCCCAGTTCAAGGCGGATGCCGGGACGCACCCTGACGAAGCGGTCGCCGATCCTGCTGCCGGCGAGAACGCCGATGATCGCCCCAAGATAGTGCCAAAGGACCGCATGCAGCCCAGACCACTGCCTCAGGAATGGACACTGACCGAGGAATGTGGACTGCAAATGGCTCGGCATCCAGTTCTTGAATCCGATGTCCACATAGATCATCATCGCAAGGCCAAACGTCACGCAGAGCGCCGTCGGCTTCGAGAATACGGCCTTGACCGCATCCGTGATCTTCGGCTTGTCCACGGCCCCCGCCGCCACTGCCGGTTTCGTATCCCTGAGGAAAAGCGCGAGAACCGCAACCCACGCAAGGCCTATGCCGCCAAATATCCAGAATGGCGCGCGCCAGCTGTCCCCGCCCTTGCCCGCAAGCCACCCGGCGAGTCCGCCGCAACCGACTATGCCGACGTAGAGGCCCAGCTGCAGGATAGAGATTGCCGTAGCCCGCGATTCCCTGTGCAGCTGCGATATGATTGACGTCGCCGACGGGTAGTAGAAGGTCTGCCCGAAACCGTTCAGGATCCCGTACGTAAGGATGAGGAGCCCGACCGACGCCGCAAAGCCGGACAGGAATATGCCGCAGCAGAAGATCGCCACCCCGCTCGTCACCATCCACTTGCGGTTCAGAAGATCTGCCGTCATGCCGGCGAACGGCACACATATGCCGTACATCATCGCGAACACCGTACCGACGACCCCGATGGCCACCTTGTCCACGCCAAGCGACCCGCACATCGCCGGGATCGACGGACCGAAAAGCTGCCGCGTACCCTGCTGGAGAAAGAACGCCACCCACAGCAGGAGTAGCGCAGTCCACTTGTAGTCTATCCGCTTCATGCCCATATTGTACCAAATCATCCGGGAATCGAAAGGCCACCGTCCACCATCAGCGTCGCGCCGGTGATGTAGCGGCCGGCGTCGGACGCGAGAAGCAGCGCCGCGCCCGCCGCGTCCTCCGGCAGCGCGTAGTCGTGCATCGGAATCGCCGCCGTCACACGCGGCCCGTAGACCGGGTCGGCGAGGCAATCCTTGTTGCGGTCGGTGTAGAACACGCCGGGGCAGAGGTTGTTCACCGTGATGC
>CAVFWS010000086.1:0-8286 GCA_963626295.1 Clostridium sp. CAG:138 | reverse complement strand
CGTGTTAGCGTGTGACGCTAAATCAACTTATGCGGTCGCGGGGTGGAGCGCGGCGGTGTGCCGCTTAAACGACCCCTCGACCTATCTTATCCGGGCGCATCCGTTCAATCCGTCGCCCGAACAGGTGCAAAGTATACCATAAAACGCCGCCCAACTGTATCCGCCACCGTTCCCGCAGAAAAACGGACGAGCCACTACCCCCGCATTTATATAAATGCGGGGGTAGACGCAGAACCGAAAAGATCGCCGCCTTTCGGCAAGGACGGGATTGTCATGCAAGCAACCGCGGAAGTTTTGTCCTGAGGCTGTTTTAGCAATAGAAGCGGATCTCGCCAAAGTGCCTGAGCCAGCGCATCCGAACGGCTTCATGCTGCGCTTCGATGGCATCCATGATATTTCGTAGGATATGCGCGGGGATGCGCGAAGCGTTGTTTTCCAGGAGAACGCCACCCGCCTTCGTCAGCCAAATCTTCGTCGCATCCCTTGTCGGTTCTCCGACCGAAACATGAACATGAACGGGTTCAAGCGGATCGCACTCGTCTGACCAGAAGTAGACGAGATACGGACCCATTCTAAAAACCTGCGGCATTCTCGAAACCTCCGTTCCGGGCAAAGCGAATGATGAGGTGTGCCATCGTCTCCAGGCACTTCCGCTGCTCGGAAAGCTCCTTTTCGCCATAGCCCTCAACATCAAAGCAACAATAGGAAGGCAACTCCCAGTATGCTGTCTTGAAGCCATCTGCGACAGGTTGTTCAAAGCACACCTTGACCGATCCGTCATCACGCAGTTCTGAATGCGTGATCTCCGTCTTGTCCGGCATCTCCATGCACTTGTACATCATGTCTCACCTCCACTGCTGAAATTCAGAGGGAGCCGCCACTTCAGCAATCCCTCAACCAGTCTTATCCGGGCGCATCCGTTCAATCCGTCGCCCGAACAGGTGCAAAGTATACCATAAAACGCCGCACGGCGGAACGAAGCCAGCACCACGTCTGAAACGGATTGCTCGCCCTCCGTTTCTCACTTTTGCCCAAAAGTGGGATTCATGTGTTGCCCCTACCCTCGCATTTATTTTGCCGTCAGCCGCTCAAGGGCCTTTGACGAGGCTTCGGCGATTGCCCCGAACAGCGATTTCCCGTGCGAATCCATGGCGACCACGCACGGGAACGCCTCGATGCGAAACGACCAGCAGGCCTCCGCCGCGCCCCATTCCCCGAGGAAGTGCACTCCGCAGACTTCCTTCACGCAGTCCGCCGTAAGCGCCGCCGCGCCGCCGACCGCCTGGAGATACACGCAGCCGTACTTTGCGCATGCGGCAAGGGTCGCCCCGTCCATGCCGCCCTTCCCGATTATGAGACGCACACCGCTTTCGCGCATGAAGTCCGGCTCGTACGGGTTCTCCCGCACGCTTGTGGTCGGGCCCGCCGCCACCACCTTCCATTTGCCGCCCTTCTCGACGACCACGGGGCCGCAATGGAACAGCGCACCATTCCTGAAATCCACCGGGATCTGCCCGCCATCCGCGAAATGCTTGTGGAACCTGTCGCGTCCAGTATGCACAATGCCGGACACAAGCACCGTATCCCCGGCGGCGAGTCCGCGCACATCCTTCTCCATGAACGGATAGTCGAGCCTCTTCACGATGCGACCTCCAAACCGAACCTGGCGGTGCGCCTGCGCAATGCCCAGCACATGTACGCGACGGTGACGAAGAAACTCGCCGGAACGCGAGGCCGGCTTCCGACCTTCACGCCCAGGAGCGTGGTCTTGCCGCCAAGCCCCATGGGGCCGATGCCAAGGGAATTCGCCTCCTTCAGCAGGCGTTCCTCAAGCTCGGCGAGTTCGCCGCACGGATTCCTGTCTCCGAGGTTGCGGAGCAGCTGTTGTTTCGCCCCCTCGAAGCCGCCCGCGCGGTCGCCTCCGACGCACACCCCGAGAATCCCCGGCGCACAGCCGTATCCCTGCGCCCTGTGGACGGCGTCAAGCACGCACTTCCGCACACCCTCAAGATCGCGTCCCGCGCCGATCGACGCATCCGGCAGGGAATACTGCCGGCTCATGTTCTCCGAGCCGCCCCCCTTCATCAGCAACGTGACGGCAGGGGCAGATTTCGCGCGACCTGCGGCTACATAGTGAATCACCGGCGCGCCCTCGCAGACATTTGAATCCACCGACGCCCCGGATACGGAATCTATCGTATTGCGCCGCAGCCAACCCATCCTGGTGGCATGGGCTACGGCATCCTTTACCGCGGTCGGCGTTACGGCATTGCGCAACCGCTCATCCACGAAGAACGTGAGGGTGCCGGTATCCTGGCACATCGGGGTGCCCTTGCGCTGCGCAAGCTCTGCGTTCTGGAGAAGCGTCCCGAGGATCATGCGGGCGGAAGAGCCCTTAGCCTCGCGGAGCGATGCCGCCTTTAGCGCGTCAAGAACGTCTTTCGAGAGCGAACTCGACGTCATGCGTATGAGTGACGCAATCCTTTTTTCGATTTCCATGGCCGGGATTATACCAAAGATTGCGCCATGCGCCCGGTCACTCGTACCTCAGGCAATCTATCGGATTGAGCTTTGAGGCGCGGTATGCCGGATAGAACCCGAAGAACAGGCCGACGAACGACGAGAAGAGGAACGCGCCGACTGCGCTCGACCACTCAATGAGGATCGGCCAGTTCTGCAGATTGCCTATCAGCTTCGCGCCGCCGACCCCAACGGCCACGCCTATCCCTCCGCCTGCGGTGGATAGCACCATCGCCTCGAGTATGAACTGCCAAAGGATGTTCGCGGGCGTCGCCCCGATCGCCATCCTAAGGCCTATCTCCTTGATGCGCTCCGTCACGGATACGAGCATGATGTTCATGATGCCGATGCCGCCCACCAGAAGGGAGATCGCGGCCACTGCGGTGAGCAGTATCGTCATCAGGCTCGAGACGGATCCGATCGTGTTCATTATCTCCGTCGTGTCGCGGGTCTCGAAATCGTCGTCCTGATAGTCCGCGAGCCTGTGCCTCTGGCGGAGCAGAGCCGTTATCTCGCGCTTAGCCTCGTCAAGGTCGTCCATCGAATACAGCGAGAGGTTCATCATGTGTATCGACTTGAACGTCGATCTCTGCAGCACCCTGCCAACGGTCGTGTACGGCGCCATCACGGTGTCGTCCTGGTCCTGCCCCCACCCGTTCGCGCCCTTCGCGGCGAGTATGCCGACCACCTTGAACGGCATGCCCCTGATGCGGAACGTCTTCCCGATCGGATCCTCATCCCCGAAAAGGTTCGCCTTTACGGTGTTGCCGATCACGCATACGCGCTGGTACATGCGCTCCTCCTCCTCCGTGAAGAAGCGGCCTTCGCCCACGCCCCAGTTCCGTATGTCCGGCATGTCCGTGGACACGCCGCTCACGCGGCTCTGCCAGTTCTTCCCCTGGTATATCATCTGGCAGGTCACGTTAACCGTAGGGGATACGCCCGCGACGAGGTGCGACAGCTCGCGCTTGATCGCCCGCGCGTCCTTGGCGGTCATGGTCTGGCCCTGCCCCATCCCCTTGGATACGGCATTGCGGCTGCGCCGCTCCGGGAACACCATGATGAGGTTGTTGCCCATCGACGATATCTCCTTCACCATCATCGTCGAGGCGCCCTTGCCTATCGCGAGGACGGCGATGACGGCGGCGATGCCCACGATTATGCCGAGGCACGTGAGGAGGGAGCGCGTCTTGTTGCGCACGATCGCGAGCATCGCGACCTTGAATATCATCAGGAAGTTCATGCCGTCGGCTCGTCCTTGATCAGGTGTCCGTCACGCATCACGAGGTGGCGTTTCGCGTACGCCGCGATGTCATCCTCGTGAGTCACCATTACGATGGTTATTCCCTCGTTGGACAGTTCCGTAAAGAGGTTCATTATCTCCACCGACGACTTCGTGTCTAGGTTGCCGGTCGGTTCGTCCGCGAACAGCACCGGCGGCTCGTTCATCAGCGCGCGCGCGATGGCGACGCGCTGCTGCTGCCCGCCGGAGAGTTCCGCCGGGGTGTGCGTGCCGCGTCCGCCAAGGCCGACGCGCCTGAGCAGTTCGATCGCGCGGCGCCGCCTCTGCGAGCGAGACAGGCGGCCAAGGTATATGTCGGGGAGCTCCACGTTCTCGATCGCGCTCGTGCGCGGCAGGAGGTTGAAGTTCTGGAACACGAACCCGAGCTTCCTGTTGCGGATTATCGCGAGCTCGCGCCTGCTGCGCTGGGCGACCTCGACGCCGTCCAGCAGGTAGCTGCCGGATGTAGGCACGTCGAGGCACCCCAATATGTTGAGCATCGTCGACT
This sequence comes from Clostridium sp. CAG:138, assembly GCA_963626295.1. Lineage (GTDB taxonomy): Bacteria > Verrucomicrobiota > Kiritimatiellia > RFP12 > UBA1067 > UBA1731. The sequence continues at coordinate 3,976 of CAVFWS010000086.1, read as the reverse complement.
TGCCGGAGCCTGAGGCCCCCATGATGGCGACGAACTCCCCGTTGTCTATCTTGAGCGAAACCCCGTCCAGCGCCGCCACGGGCTCTTCGCCTGCGGAGTACATCTTCCTGAGGTCCCTTATCTCTATCAGGCTGCTCACTTCGTCTCCAGGCGATGGCTATGCCACAGTGGCCGCATCCATCTCGGCGCATATCGCGCGTGCCGCCGCCGCCGGATCCGGCGCACCGAGTATCGGCCGCCCGACGACGAGGTGCGTCGCGCCGTCCCTTACGGCGTCTGCGGGCGTGGCGACCCTCTTCTGGTCGCCTACGGACGAGCCGGCCGGACGCACGCCCGGCGTGACGAAGAGCGTCCCTGCCTTAAGCATCTTCGACAGTTCGCCCACCTCCTTCGGCGAACACACGAGCCCGTCCGCACCGTTCGACGTGGCGAACGAGGCCATCGCCTTCACCTGATCAGCCGGGGTACGGCCCTTTACGCCGATGTCCTCAAGGTCACTCCGGTCGAGCGACGTAAGCACGGTAACGGCGAGTATCTTTGGCGCGGCGGCGCCGAACTCCGCCGCGGCGTCGCGCGCGGCGGCGATCATTGCCCTGCCGCCAACCGAATGGATGGTCATGAGGTCAACCCCAAGCTTGCCGCCAGACCTCACGGCCCGCTCGACGGTGCGCGGGATGTCGTGGAACTTCAGGTCGAGGAACACCTTCTTGCCGAGATCCCTCACGGCCTTCACCACGTCAGGCCCCTCTGCCGTGTAAAGCTCCAGCCCTATCTTGTAGAAGCCCACGGCATCGCCGATGAGCCTGACCTTCTCGACCGCCTCGGCCCTCGTCTGCACATCCAAGGCCGCTATGAGTTCCGCCATAATCCCTTCCTTTCACATACGAAAATTTCGCGTAATTATAGCACAGAAGCAATCTGCGTTAAAGTGATATAGCCACTGTCGACAATGTGCGCATTGTGCTGAAAGTCTTGATCGATGCGGATCGTCAAGATCCGGGCCTTAAGATATGCCACCCCAGAACCAAATGGCGAGCCGCCCCGGATCGATCGCAACAACCTACAAGGCATCAATCGCCGGCCTCAAGGGACGGGGCGACGTCTGCGGCAAGCGCGTCGGCGCCCGTCAGCTCGCGCCGGTAATACGCGAGCCCCGCGATCATCGCGGCGTTGTCGCCGCAGTACTTCGGCTTGGCGAGCATCAGCTCCACGCCGGCCCTGTCCGCGACGACGCGCAAGGCCTCGCGCAATGCGCCGTTGAGCGACACGCCTCCGCCGACTATCAGCGACCGGTAATGTCCGTGATCGAGCGCGTGCGCCGTGCGGTCCGCGAGCGACGAGACGATCGCCCTCTGGTAGCTTGCGCATATGCGCGGAATCTCGTCGGGGGGGATGTCGCCCCTCTCCGCCCGCACGTTCCTTGCGTAGGTGAGCAGGGATGTCTTGAGCCCGGAGAAGGAAGTGCACAGATCGGCGTCAAGCCCCGCAAGCGCGGCGGTTCCGGACCGTGGACGCACCTTGGGGAACCGGATGTAATCGGTCCCTTCGTACCGCTTCGCCTCGCGGTCGATTATCGGACCTCCCGGATAGCCGAGGCCAAGGAGCTTCGCCGCCTTGTCGAACGCCTCGCCGGCGGCATCGTCAAGCGTCTGACCGATGATCCTGTACGTGCCGTACGCCGGCATGTCCACCCAGCTCGTGTGGCCGCCCGAGACCGCAAGGCCGAGGGCCGGCATGCTGTCTCCGGGAGACATGTCCGTCTCGAGAAACGGCGTGTGCAGGTGCGCCTCGATGTGGTTTATGCAGATGAGCGGCACGTCCATCGAGAGCGCGAGGCCCTTTGCCGCGTTCAGCCCGACGAGAAGCGCGGGTGCGAGGCCAGGGCCGTACGTCACGGCGACGGCATCGACGTCGCCAAGCCCATTGATGGAGCCATTCGACACGGCCTCGGAGATTGCGGCCGAGATGACGCCGGATATCTTCTCCACGTGCGCCCGCGAGGCGATCTCGGGCACCACGCCGCCCCATGGCTGGTGGAGCCTGATCTGCGTGTAGACCACATTGGACAGGACATTTGTCCCGTCCCTCACGATGGCACACGCCGTCTCATCGCACGAACTCTCGATTCCAAGCACATTCATGGCGGCAACGCCTCACCAGAACTTCCACCAGGCCTTCTTCACCGGCGTGACCCCGCCGGACTCCATGTAGAGATCCTTCATGCGCTTCGCCCCGGCGACATCGGGATCGACCATTGGCTCCTGCGCGCGAAGCACAAGGTCATCTGGAAGGCTCCAGAACACAGTCCTGAGGAACTGATCCTGCGTCGCCCTGTGCAGCACCACCACCTCGCCGTTCGGCATTACGGATATCTTCGGGTCGGTGACCCTCAGCAGCGCTCCGAGATCCGTGGTCCGCCACATCTTTCCGTGCTCGTCGTGCGCCTTGAGGAAGAGGTGCTCGCGCTGCCCGCGCGTCCAGTAGGCCATCTCGAACACCCGCTTGAGCCCCGCCCGGTTTGAGAACATCTGCATGGCGCCGCCGACACGCATCCCGGGCACGACGTCGAAGCTCACGAGCGACGACTCGAACCTTGCCCCGTCATGGACAAGCACGGCGCGGGCGAGGTAGCGCATCGGCTCCTTGAGGTCGAAATGGTCTCCCATGAACGTCTCGAGCTTCTGCCCCTCGGACGAGTGCAGAAGGAAGGGCGCGACAAACGGCCTGTCGCCGATGCGGCCCCTCGAGGCCATGTCCGATGCGCGGTATAGCTCAAGCCTGAAGATGTCCGCAGAACCCGGCTTGCCCACGTCTATGGAGTCGGCGCTCGAATTCGCCACATCGACGACCGCGCGGATGCGCTCGCCAACTATGTACTCCCTTCGATCAGGCACAAGCTTCACGGATATCTCGGTCGGTGCCGCCGCACCGAACAGGTGAAGCGACATCGCGGTCGCGAAAGCGGCAAACGCTGGTTTCATATGACGGTCCCCCTCATGGTTCAACCTCAAGCCCATCGTAGGCGGGCGAGATGTGCGGCGGAAGCTCCCTAAGGTAGTCCGCATGGGAAATGTCGTGGCACATGTGCACGAGCAGACCCCTCTTCGGCGCGATGCGCTCCATGTACCCAAGGTTCCTGCCGAGCGTGAGGTGCGTGGGATGCTCCCGCTTGCGCAGACAGTCCAGCACCATCAGGTCAACCCCCCTGAGCAGATCGACGGCCTCGTCCGGCAGCGCACTGCAGTCGCTCACATACCCGATGCGGGAACCCGCGCATTCCAGAAGGTACCCGTACGTCTTCGGGCCATGCGGAACCTCGAACGGCGTAAGCGTGACGTCGCCGATGGAGAACGGATCTACGACGGGGACGAACTCCACCATCGGACGGAACAGCCCCCGGTCGTTCGCCTTGCACGAGATGTACGGGAATATGTGGTGCATCGACTCTATGGTCTCCGCGGAGGCGAAGCACCTCATCGGCTTGCCCACGATGCGGAAAGTGCGTCCGTTCGCGCCCGGAGCATCGGGGCTGCACGGCACCCTCTCGCCGTTCAGCGTGTTGAAGCGGCGCACGTCATCGAATCCTGCCACATGATCCATGTGCGTATGCGTAAGCACCACTGCATCGACCCTCGATATCCCGAAATCGATGCACGATTCGCGCATCTCCGGCGGCGTGTCTATCAGAAATGCGGTGGAATCCGTACTTACGTACACTCCCGTGCGGCGACGCCTGTCCCGTGGATCCGATGACGTGCAGACGGGGCACTCGCACCCTATCTGCGGCACCCCGACGCTTGTTCCGGTTCCTAAGAACTTAATTCGCACAGCTCACGAACCCAGAATCAGGCCTTTTCCGGCATCTTCCCGGTCTTGAAGTACTTCTCAACCTCCTCCAGCGTACGGCCCTTCGTCTCCGGGAGGAAGAACGCCGCCGTGATGAAGTAGATGACCGTGAAGCCCGCGAGCACGAAGA
>CAVFWS010000085.1:0-8289 GCA_963626295.1 Clostridium sp. CAG:138 | reverse complement strand
GCATGACCGGCACGGCCGAGACCGAGGCGCGCGAGTTCAAGGACATCTACAAGCTGGGGGTCGTCTCGATCCCTACGAACAGGCCGGTGAAGCGGATTGACGGCAACGACCAGATATACCGTACGCAACGCGAGAAGTACAAGGCCATCATCGCGGACGTCGCGGAGCGCCACGCCAAGGGGCAGCCGATATTGCTCGGCACCATGACGGTGGATACGTCCGAGGTGCTGTCCCGGATGCTCAAACTGGCCCGCATACCGCATGAGGTGCTGAACGCCAAGAACCATGCGCGAGAGGCCGAGATCGTCTCGATGGCCGGGCACAGGGGCGCAGTGACGATCGCCACAAACATGGCGGGCCGCGGGACCGACATCAAGCTGGGGCCGGGCGTGGTCGAGCTTGGCGGACTACACGTGCTTGGGTCTGAGCGGCACGAGTCCCGCCGCATCGACCGTCAGCTGCGCGGACGGTGTTCGCGCCAGGGGGACCCCGGCTCGTCGCAGTTCTTCATCTCGCTCGAAGACCAGCTGATGCGCCTTTTCGGCTCGCAGAAGCTTTCCGGCATAATGCTCCGGCTCGGCCTCAAGGAGGGCGAGGTGATGGAGCACCGCTGGCTGAACAAGTCTGTCGAGACGGCCCAGAGGCGCGTCGAGCAGCAGCATTACGCGGTGCGCAAGCGCACGCTCGAGTACGACGACGTGATGAACAAGCAGCGCTCCATCGTGTATGAGCTCAGGGGGACGATCCTGCGCGGCGACCAGGCCACGGTCCACGGCACGATCCTTGACGTGATGAACGACCTGATCCTCACGCAGGCGGAGAAGTACCTATTCGACGCCAAGGACGGCGACCTCCCGGCATTCTCCGACTGGCTTGGGGTCACGTTCCCTGTGTCCGTCACAGATGATGAGCTGCGGCCGTTCATGGGGCAGCCTCAGGCGGCAGGGGAACTCGTGATGAAGCGCGTGGAGAAGGCGTACGAGGCGAAGTGCGCATCCGAAGACCAGCAGGTGCTCCCGTTCATGGAGCGGGGCGTGTTCCTGGATGCCATCGACAGGCAGTGGCAGGATTATCTCCGCGCGATGGACGACCTGCGCCAGGGCGTGAACCTGCGCGCATACGGACAGCGCGATCCGCTCATCGAGTACAAGCGCGAAGCGTTCCACATGTTCGAGCAGCTGATGAACGCCATAAAGACCGAGGTCGCGATGGGAGAGTTCCGCGCCGCAACCGTGAGGACGGTTCGCAGGATGCTCGCCACGGCCAGGACGAACGCGGATCAGTTCGATGCGCAGAATGGCGATGCCGCCGTTCCGGCATCGTCCGGCGGACGTCCATCGTCGGCGCCGCAGGATGCGAAGGCGACGGGGCCTGTGTCCGCGAAGGAGGCTTTCGCCGCCCTTATGGGCGTTTCGCCGGATCGCGTGCACGCCGCTCCGCAGCGTGGAGGCGGGATGCCGCCCATGGCGGGGCAGCCGTCTGCGCAGGGTGCGCCGCGCGTGGGCCGGAACGATCCCTGCCCGTGCGGAAGCGGCAAGAAATACAAGAAATGCTGCGGACGCAACCTGTTCTGATCACCTTCCGCTTGAATGGGGGTGCGTGTTTTGGTAGAATTACCGCGATTTTGTTTTGAGGAATAGCATCTGTCATGGCTGAAGACAACAAGTCGAGTCTCGAACCTCTTGCGGCGTTGTGCAAGCGCCGCGGATTCATCTACCATTCTTCCGAGATCTACGGGGGGATGCCTGGCTTCTGGGATTACGGCCCCCTCGGCTGCGAGTTGAAGCAGAACGTCAAGCAGGCGTGGTGGCAGTTCACCGTTCGCGGCAGAAGCGATGTCGCCGGGCTGGATGCCACCATAATCATGCACCCGAAGGTGTGGAAGGCCTCCGGGCATCTCGATACCTTTGCGGATCCGATGACGATGTGCAAGGAGTGCAAGAAGCTCATGCGGGCCGACCAGATCGGCGACATCTTGGCGGAACAGAAGAAGAGGCCTGTGCCGCACAATCCCGAAGGTACGCTCTCGTGTCCGTACTGCGGCGGCGAAATGACGGAGCCGAAGCCGTTCAACCTCATGTTCAAGACCGTCGTCGGCCCGATAGACGACCCTTCGAACGTCGCCTACCTCCGTCCGGAAACGGCCCAGGCGATCTTCGTCCAGTTCCAGAACGTGCTGGCGACGTCGCGCCAGCAGGTGCCGTTCGGGATCGCCCAGATGGGCAAGAGCTTCCGCAACGAGGTCACCCCGCGCAACTACACGTTCCGCAGCCGCGAGTTCGAGCAGATGGAGCTTGAGTTCTTCATCCGCCCCGACGAGGCGGTCGAGATCCTGCATGGCAGGGTCAGGACACTTGCCGACAACCCCGATCTCGATGGTCCCGTGCAGGATGACTGGGGATGGGAGGTCTGGCACAAGTACTGGGTGGAGCAGCGCAAGAAATTCCTTGCCGCGATGGGATTGCCGCCCGACAGGTTCGTCGAGTACTGGCAGAAGCCGGATGAGCTTGCGCACTATGCGAGGGCCTGCGTCGACATCGAGTATGATTTCCCGTTCGGGCGGCAGGAACTGGAGGGAATCGCGGCAAGGGGCGATTTCGACCTTACCCAGCACCAGAAGAATTCAGGCGAGAGCCAGATGGTGTTCGACGATCCACTCAAGCAGGCCGCGAAGAAAATGGATGAGGCTGCGAGGGCGGCATTCATCGAGAAGGTGCAGAAGGATTGGGCGGCACGCGGAAAGGATCCGATTGCCGCCGAGGCGTTCTGCAGGAATCTTTTTGACGGCAAGTATGTTCCGCACGTGATTGAACCTTCCGCCGGCGTTGACCGCCTCATGCTTGCGCTTCTGTGCGAAGCGTATGACGAGGAGAGGCTTACGGACGAGAACGGCAAGGAAGATGTGCGCACGGTACTGCACTTCTCTCCGAAGGCGGCGCCCATCAAGGTCGCGATCTTCCCTCTCATAAAGAAGGATCCCGACCAGGACCGCATCGCGCACGAGATATTCGGGAAGCTGCGCAGGAAGGTAAACGTGATGTGGGACGTGTCCGGCGCGATCGGTCGCCGCTATCGGCGCCAGGACGAGGCGGGCACGCCCTGGTGCATCACCGTCGACGCGCAGACTGTCCAGGACGGCACCTTCACCGTGCGCGAGCGCGATTCCATGAAGCAGACCCGCATGACGTATGCGGAGTTCCTGGACATGATGTGCGAGGCGCTTGAGTTCTGATTGGCATGGAGCGAGTCGCAGTATATCCCGGTACGTTCGATCCGATGACGTTAGGCCATTTCGACCTCGTCAGGCGGGCGGCCGCGCTTTACGACCGGCTCGTCGTTGCCGTTGCGGCGACAAGCGCGAAGCAGGGCGCGATGTTTGACTGCGATGTGCGCATGGCGATGATCCGGGAAGATGTGGAGCTTGCCGGGCTCAAGAACGTCTCCGTAGAGAAGCTCGACACGCTGCTCGTTGATTTCTGCCGCACACGCCATGTCTCTACGGTGATACGCGGGGTCCGCGTCTACTCCGATTTCGAATACGAATTCCAGATGGCGCTCACGAACCGCAAGATGGCTCCCGAGATCGAGACTCTCTTCATGATGCCGAGCGAGAACCTTGCATACGTGACCGCCTCCACGGTGCGCGAGATCGTGCGCTATGGCGGTGACGTGTCGTCAATGGTGACGCCGGCCGTATTGGCGAGGCTGAAAGGGTAGGCCTGGGGTGGATACTGAACTGAAAGTCTATCTGGCGAGCATTGGCAAGGATGGCGAAGAGCTGTCCGGGACGCTTGACGATTCCATCTACGGCATCGAGGACGAGTTCCTGAAGCCTTTTGCGGGTTTGCGATATGAGCTTGGCGTACAGCTTTTCGGTTTGGAGCTTCTGGTGCGCGGTCGGCTGGAACAGGATTTCGAGGCCGCGTGTTCGCGTTGCGGAAGGGATTTCGATTTCACCGTCAAGGTGCCGGATTTCACGACGAGCGTCGCCGTTGATGAGAAAATCGAACATATTGATTTGACTGCGGAACTCAGAGAGAGTATACTACTCAACTTATCGGCTTATCCGGTCTGTCGCGAAGATTGCCCGGGAATAGAGAAAATGGAGAAAGAGGCTCCCGATTCGCGTTGGGATGTCCTTGACAACTTAAGGAAAGGGTAAAGTAAAATGGCATCTCCCAAACACAAAAAGTCAAAGATGCGCAAGCGCCAGCGCGTTGCGCAGAACGAAAAGGCCATCCTCGCTTCGGTTCAGCCCTGCCCGGTCTGCGGCGGGATGAAGCAGGCGCACCATGTGTGCCCCCAGTGCGGAACCTACAACGGCCGCAAGGTGCTCAGCGTAACGGCGAAGTAGGCTTTCACGGGTTGGATCAATGACGCGGATTGCACTGGATGCAATGGGCGGGGACAAGGCTCCTGGCGAGATAGTCCGGGGCGGCATTGTCGCAGCCACCGACATGAAGGACGTGAAGGTCTTTCTTGTCGGCCGCAGGGATCTCATCGACGAGGCGTGCAGCAAGTTCGAGCCGTCTTTGAGCGCAAAGCTGAACGCGGCGCTGGTTGATGGCCGGCTTGAGATTGTCCATGCCCCTGATGTTGCGGAGATGGATGAGGCTCCGGTGGATGCCGTGCGCCACAAGAAGGATTGCTCCATCAACGTCGCGATGCGTCTCGTAAAGGAGGGGCGCGCAGATTGCTTCGTCTCGGCGGGCAATTCCGGCGCCGTGGCCACGAGCGCGATCCTTACGTTGGGTCGCATTCGCGGAGTCCAGCGGCCTGCGATAGCGACGGTCCTTCCTACCCGGCTGCCCCGGCGTCCGCTTCTGCTTCTGGATGCAGGCGCAAACATGGATTGCCATCCGGAGTGGCTTGTCCAGTTCGCCATCATGGGAAGCGCATATTCCCATGCCGTGCTGAACAGGACTACGCCATTGGTGGGTCTGCTTTCCATCGGCACCGAGGATTGCAAGGGCAATGAGCTCACGAAAGAGGCGTTCGGCCTGCTGAAGAAGGTCGATTCCATCGGTTTCCGCGGAAACGTGGAGGGGCACGACCTGTTCCAGGGCCGTACGGACGTCGTCGTGTGCGATGGTTTTGTCGGCAATGTCGTGCTGAAGACGACCGAGTCGGTGGCCCATGCCATGAGCTACTGGATGAAGCGCGAGTTCAGGGGCAACTTCGTGAGGATGCTCGGGTCGCTTCTCCTGATAGGGGCGTTCAAGTCCCTCAAGAGCCAGATGGATCCTGAGATATATGGCGGTGCCCCGCTCCTTGGGGTGCCGGGTTCCGTGATAATAACGCATGGGGCTTCGTCGCACAAGGCTATCTACCACGCGATTCGCGTCGGCGTGCTTGCCACGAAGAATGACGTGACCGGCGAGATCTCGCGCCGCATAGCCGAATACGAGATGCACAAGAAAGTCGAAGTGGCCCCAAATCCCGCTTCTGCTTGATTGATTTCTACGGGGCGTAGCGCAGTCTGGTAGCGCACCTGCCTTGGGCGCAGGTTGTCGTGGGTTCAAATCCCGCCGCCCCGACCATTTCTTGCTTTGTCATGGTCGTAGGCGCGGGCGAAAGAGGCAAAATATGGTGCATGTTCAAAGCCCCGGAGAATGGGGCCGCGCCGTGAAAACGGGTTCTCTTTTCAAGGGCAGGGCCTTTGGTGCGATCTGCGGAGCCTTGGCGGCAGTATGCTATGGTGCGAATCCTCTGGGCGCCATCGTCCTTTATCAGCATGGCTACACGACGGGGAGTGTATTGCTCTACCGCTTTGGCTTCGCGGCCGTGATTCTGGCGGCCTACATCGCCGTGTGGCGCGGCGCCTTCTGGCCGAAGCGCGGCGAATGGGTCGTGGTCGTTTCGCTCGGTCTTCTCTTCGCCGTGTCGTCGCTGACGTTCTACGAGAGTTTTCGCGTCATGGACGTGGGAATCGCCTGCACGATCCTCTTCGTGTATCCGATCCTGACGGCACTCATCATGGCCGTATTCTACCATGAACGCCTGACGCCGCAGACGTTTGCCGCGATTGTCCTGGCCATTGCTGGCATCGCATTCCTTTCGCTTGGTGGTGGCGAACACCGCGTTGGCGCGTTCGGCGTGACGCTGGTCGCCGTCTCGGCCCTCACCTACGCGGTCTACATCGTGATCGTGAACCGTGCGCGGCTCAGGCTTCCTGTCTCGGCGATGACGTTTTGGGTCTTGGCATTCTGCGGACTTGGCCTCGCCGCCTGGTCGGCACTTGCGGACGGCCTTTCCGCATTCCAGTTGCCGTGCGGCGGCACGGCCTGGATCGCGGCCGTTTTTCTGGCCATCGTCCCGACGCTCCTCTCGCTTGTCTTCATGACCTACAGTTCACGTATTCTGGGCGCGACGCCCACGGCGATCCTTGGCGCGCTCGAACCCCTGACGGCCGTCGCGGTCGGCGTATTTGCCTTCCACGAGGCGTTCACCTTCCGGCTGGCCGTCGGGCTGTCGCTCGTCCTCTCTGCCGTCATCCTCGTGCTGGTGCGGCGGCGCATGTGACATTGTGGGTAGACTGCCGATGTGGGATTTGATACACTTCACCCATGATTTTCTCTCTATTCATGGCGGCTTTGGTTGCGATTCCTGATGCTCCTTTCGGGAGGGTCGAGATTACGGTTCCCGAGTTTGCCGCGCGGGACTTCTCGGTCAAGGACTTCGGCGCACGCGAAAACGTGAAGTCTACGGAGGCCTTTGCGGCCGCGATGAAGGCGTGCGAGTCGGCAGGAGGCGGGCGTGTCGTCGTGCCGAAGGGATCTTGGCTTACTGGAGCTGTCCGCTTCGGGAACAACTGCAACCTCCATCTCGCGGAGGGGACGACATTGTCTTTCACGGATGATCCTGCCGACTATCCCGAAGTCCATACGACATGGGAGGGGATCGAGTGCTACAACTACTCGCCGTTGCTCTATGCCTATGGCGTTACCAATGTGGCAATAACCGGATCCGGCACGATCGCTCCCCGCATGGATCGCTGGAAGGTCTGGTTTGCGCGTCCGCCAGAGCACATGAAAGCGACGGAGCACCTTTACTATTGGTGCTCGACCAACGCGCAGATGGAGGCTCGTCGTCTACTCAGCCTTGACCGTGCGCACATGCGCCCGCATCTCATCCAGTTCAACCGGTGCGGGAACGTGCTTCTCGACGGGTTCAAGGTACGCGAGTCCCCGTTCTGGATGATTCACCTGTACCATTCCGAGAATTGTGTGGTGCGGAACCTCGATACGTTTGCGCACGGGCACAACAATGATGGCGTGGATGTGGATATGACCAAGAACGTCCTCATAGAGAACTGCCGGTTCGACCAGGGGGATGACGGCATTGTCCTCAAGGCGGGGCGCAATGCGGACGCATGGAGGCTTGGGCGCTGCACGGAGAATGTGGTGATCCGGGACTGCGACATGGTGAAGAGCCATTCGCTGCTTGGCATCGGATCGGAACTTTCAGGCGGAGTGAGGAACGTGTGGATGACGCGCTGCCGCGTTTCGGACACCTACTCGATGCTGCGGATCAAGACTGGTCCGCGTCGTGGCGGATTCGTCGAGAACGTGTGGATGGATCACTGTTCCGGCGAGAAGATGATCCGCGTATTCAACATCTTCACGTCATATTGTGCGCAATGGGGCAAGTTCCCGGACTTTGAGCTGCGTCGTACGCGCATCCGCAACATAAACATCTCCGACTGCACCGCCCAGACCGCAGACTACGGTCTCCTGCTTGAGGGCGATCCGCTGTTGCCGCCAAGCGGCATTCGCGTAATGAATGTTGCCGTGGGTCGCGTAGTGAAGAAGTTTGCAGACATCAGCAACTGCGAAGACGTAAGGATTGACGGATTTTCTCTTTGCGGGTCGGACTCCATGCGTGGGCGGTGAGCGCTTCGCGCACCACACACATACCACACCCATGCGTTTTATGGTCCGATGCCAACAAGGCGCATATGTTTTATGATATAATCCTCACCCGTTTTTGAGGACGATTAGCTCAGTTGGTTAGAGCAGGACCTTTACACGGTCAAGGTCGGGGGTCCGAGTCCCTCATCGTCCACCATCAGCAATTGCCGAAAGGGAGAAGTCCGCTTCTCGCCTTTTTCGTCTCCCGCGTTGACACGCGAAAAAAGCCCAACAAACAAGGGGGTTTTCGCCTTCCGCCCTCGCATGGAGACTTCTCAAGAGTGTGACGAGGTAGAGGGGGTGTGACGAGGGCACGCCCCCTCGGGCGGCGTCATGTCCGCAATCGCCGTGAATCAGAGACTGCCTCGAACCTTCGTGA
>CAVFWS010000084.1:0-8399 GCA_963626295.1 Clostridium sp. CAG:138 | reverse complement strand
CCGGCGTCGGCTGGCGGCAGATCTTCGCCCGCGCGCGCCGCTGGTACGAGGCGCAGGTCGCGGCGACGCCGTCCGGCGCGCCACCGAGGAAGGTCTTCCTTTTCGGATTCTCGCGCGGGGCGCTCCTTGCCCGCCATTTCGCCGCCTGGCTCGACCGGCTCGGCACGGAGGTCGAATATCTCGGACTCTGGGACACGGTGGACGCGACGCCGGGACTCGCCGTCTCGGAGGACTGTCCCAAGAACGTGCAGTTCGCGCGCCATGCGGTCGCCGAACACGAGGCGAGGCGGTTCTATGCCTACGTGCCACTCAAGGGCGGACAGGTCGAGGAGGCGCTGTTCCCCGGCGTCCACAGCGACGTCGGCGGGCTTTACGAGGACAACCACGAATTGGCGGACGCGGCGCGCGCGTGGGTCGCCGCTCCGGCGGCCGAACGCGGTCTCAGATTCAGCGCAGGGACGGACTTTTCGGCGATTCGTACCCCATCGACGGCCGTGCGCCATGATTCGCTCCGTCTCGTGTCGAACCTCTTCGGCCTTTTGCGTTCTGCCCGCCGCCACTTTCCTCCGTCGATGCGGCGGCATGACGCGGCTGGAATGCGGACAACAGGCACCGTGATGAAACCAGGGGAAACAGTTCCTGCACGGTCCGCTGCGGACGAATCCCGCAAGAGGGCGCAATGAGGGACCTTGCGGCGGGGTATGAGGCGGCAGCCGCGCGATGCCCGAAGATATTGAAGCCCATTGGCGAAATCAAGACGGCATCCGGCAAGCGTCTGCGGCATACCCTGGTCCGCGGTGGACTGATGACCGAATGACCGGAGCCCTTCATCCCTGCGCACATATGGTATAATAGGTAGCCATGAAACAGATGACCCTGCTGTTCGCTTTGCTTTTCGCCTTTGCGTCAACGTCGGCGCAAGCGGCCTGGTATTGGCCGTTTGGCGACGACGAGGATTCCCCGGATGCTCCGCCCCGCCTACACCGGCTGCTGGAGAACGCCAACGACCTCATAGAGCAGGCAGAGGACGCATCCCTCAATGGAGACGCGGAGAAGGCCCTCGAGCTGTACAATTCGGCGCTGACGAATCTCGCTGACGTCGCCCGGCAGAATCCGGACCGCGCCGAAAAGCCGGAGTTCGCCCCGCTGCGCAACAAGATCGCCGCCACCTCCGCCGCCATGGACTCCATCCGCTTTGCGCAGGTAAACCAGAACATACGCGCCGTGGCCGTCACGGACACCACCGAGCTTCAGAAGAAATACGACGAGGAACAGGCCAGGAAAAAGGGCCTTAAGCTGCCAAAGACGGAAAGGGGCGACAGGAAGGAGGCGAAGCCTTCGTCCGAAAAGGCCGCAGAAAAGGTAGGGGAAAAGCCAACGGCCAAAGAAAAGGCCCCCGTGGCCTCAACGCCTCGCGCATCTGCCGCGACCGAACCCAAGCGTACGGCGCCCAAGGCCAAAGGCGCGGCGACAAAGGCGTCTCCCCAGCCTTCCGTCGCGGGCTTTGACGACAGGATACAGATGGCGATCGGGGAACTCCAGGCGAAAGACTACGCGGCCGCAGACCTTCTGCTCGAGGATCTCGAGAAGGAGCGCAAGAACGACATGAACGTGCTGATACTCCGTGCGGCTGCGCAGAGCGGACTGAAGTACTACCTTGCGGCGAGGCGCACGCTCGAGAAGGCGATGAGGGCGCATCCCAGGAGCTATCTGCCGTGCTACAACCTTGCGCACCTCATGTTCAGGATCAAGGGCGAGGGCCGGGAAAGCGCCAGGCAGTATTACGAGCTTGGCCGGGCGCTTGGCGGGCCAAAGGACGACAGGCTGGAGGCCAAACTGAAATGATCGCATTGCTTTTCCTCTGTTCCGCAATGGATATCCTTGCCAATTGCAGGGCGATGCTTCCCGCAGAGCCGATGACCGCAACCGGCGAGATCGTGCTCCGCAACCGCAAGGGCATCGCCTCCGGGGAATACGACTACACCCTCAAGGCAGACCGCTCTTCCGTACCGGCGAGGCTTCTCCTTGAGTTCAGGGAGCATGGAGAGACGGGCATCCTTGAGCGTGTGGAGATACTGCGTCCGGGACCGGTCCCGGACGGTCGCATATTGAAGACCGACGTCACGTGGCTTGACCTTACGCTGGATTTCCTGTGGTGGCCCAAGGCCGAACATGAGGCCGAGCGCGAAGGCGAGAGCGTTCATGGCCAGAAGTGCGACGTGATCCTCATATCGAACGGCGAGCGCAAGGTGCGGGCCTGGTGCGACAAGAAGACGGGATGCCTGATGCAGGCGGAGGAGTTGAGGGACGGCAAGCCGTTCCGCCGCCTGTGGGGCACCCGGATAAGGAAATTCGACGGGCGCTGGTTCCCGAACGTGCTTGAGGTGGAGACCCTCGGGTCTGGCCACCGCACGAAAATCGTCGTCGACGACCTCAAGGTCGGCAAATGAGGCAGACGTTGACCGACACGCTGAAAGAACGGTTGAAGACATTGCCGAACAGGCCCGGATGCTATCTCATGCGAGACTGCCGCGGCACGATCATCTACATCGGGAAGGCGAAGAACCTGCGCAACCGCGTGCGCGGCTATTTCCGTCCGGGCGCGAAGCATGCGCCGAAGGTGCGGTCGATGGTGCATACGGTCGCCGACTTCGAGTTCATGACCGTGAAGAACGAGGCCGAGGCCCTGCTCACGGAGGCGTCCCTCATAAAGCGCTACAAGCCGCACTTCAACATACTCATGCGCGACGACAAGCGCTACCTTGCGCTGCGCGCGGACACTGCGCTGGAGTTCCCGGTGTTCACCACGTGCCGCATAGTGCGGGATGACGGGGCGCTCTATTTCGGGCCGTTCCCGTCCGCTCCGGTCGTGCGGGCGGCAAAGGATTTCGTGGAGAAGCGCTTCGGGCTTCGCGGGTGCAGGTGCATCGTGCCGGACGGGGACGCGAAGCGGCATTGCATGGCGGACAAGATACGCTTCTGCAGCGCACCGTGCATCGGCAGGATATCCGCGGGCGACTACAGGAAGCGGTTCGACGAGGCCTGCGCATTCCTCCGCGGCGGACGGCCCGGGCTGATCGACGAGCTTGTGCGAGACATGGAGACTGCGGCGGGGGACGGCGACTTCGAGAAGGCGGCGCGCCTGCGCGACACCATATCCGCGCTACGGGAGATGACGAAGCGGCACTTCGTCCGCAAGACCCCCGAAGCGAGCCGCGCAGACGCATTGCGCGGGCTGGACGAGCTTGCGGCGGCGTTGCGTCTCGATGCCCCGCCACACGTGATCGAGTGCGTTGACATATCAAACCTGTTCGGCACCCATTCTGTGGCGTCCCTTGTCGTGGCGATAGACGGCATCCCGGACCGCCGATACTACCGCCACTTCAGGATCGAGACCGTTGAGGGCGCGGACGACCCGCGCAGCATGGCGGAGGTGGTCCGCCGCCGGTACGGGCCGGAGTCGACGATCGCCTCGAAGTCCCCCCGCGCCGACCTCTTCATATGCGATGGCGGCGTGACGCAGTTGCGGGCGGCGCGCGAGGCGTTCAGGGATATCGGAGTGACCGACGTCCCTACCGTCGGGCTCGCCAAGAAGATGGAGACGATCGTCACCGACGACGACCGGGGCGACGTGTGCCTGCCGCGAGATTCGCAGGGGCTGTTTGTCGCCACTCGCCTCAGGGACGAGGCCCACCGATTCGCCATCACCTACCACAGGCATCTGCGCCAGAGGACGATCCGGGAGTCCGTGCTTGACGAGATACCGGGGATCGGCGCGGCGAAGAAGGTCGCTCTCCTGCGGAGATTCCATTCGACGCGCGGGATAGCGAGGGCTTCCGCGGAGGAAATAGCCGCCGCGGCGGGCGTGAACGCGGCAATAGCCGCGCGGGTCAAGGGCGCATGCGCCGCAGTCGGGGGCGAGGCGCACTGATGCTGCCGTTGGGACTTTGGAACAGAACCGAAAGCAGAATGGGATGACATGAAAGAGATAGCGCTGAGCGTTTTGACCGTAGCGGGCGGATTGGGCATATTTCTCCTTGGGATGAAGCATCTCTCCGAGGGACTGCAGGCCGTCGCCGGACAGGAACTCCGGCGATTCATGGCGCTCGCGACGACGCGGCGCATGGCGGGGGTCGGGACCGGGATAGTATCCACGATCCTGGTGCAGTCCTCGTCCATCATCACGGTCATGCTCGTGGGGTTCGTGTCGTCCGGCCTCATGACGCTCACCCAGGCCATAAACGTGATAATCGGCGCCAACATCGGCACAACCGCGACCGTGTGGATAGTGGCGTTCGCGCCGGATCCGCAGTTGCTCGGCCTTGTCGGGATATTCCTTGGCGGTCTCCTCTACTTCTTCCCGGGATGCCTGTTCTGCTTCAGGCGCGAAACCGTCCACAACATCGGGCTGGCTATACTTGGGCTCGGGCTCGTGTTCCTCGGCCTGTACTTCATGGCGAAGGGCGTGCAGCCGATACGGCAGAACCCGGACATACAGGCGGCATTCACGCGGATGGACGCCACAACCCTTGGCGGCGTTGCGCTTGTCGCGCTCGTGGCCGCCGCGTTCACCGCAGTGATACAGAGCTCCGCCGCCGCGATCGCGATAGGCATGACGCTCGCCATGCAGCAGCTCATAACGTACGAGATGGCGATAGCGGTGCTTTTCGGCGCGAACATCGGGACGACGATGACCGCGTGGCTCGCCGCCATCGGCGGCACCGCGGCGGCAAAGCGCACCGCCCTGTCGCATACGCTCTCCAACGTGGTAGGGTCGCTCATATTCCTGCCGTTCGCTCTGCCGGTATTCGTGCCGTTCGGCAAGTGGCTCTTCCCGCACTGGAATGTGGTGACGGAAACCGCGAAGGGTCCGATGCTTCTCGGCGTGATGGCCCCGATCGCGGTCACGGACACGGTCTTCTCGATATTGCGCGGAGCGCTTTTCTTCCCGTTCGTGAAGGGGTTCGCCGCAGTGATCGAGCGCCTTATCCCGCAGAAGGAGGAGGAGAAGCCCCACCTTTCCGCGCTGAAGCCTGTCGTGAAGCTCTCGCCGGTGATCGCCTGCGACCAGGCGCTCCTTGAGATACAGTTCATGCGCGATTCCGACGTCGACCTCCTGCACTGCGCCCGCAGGGTGATCTCGGACGAGCCGGACGAGAAGAACGAGCGGCACATATGCCATCGGGAGGATATCCTGGACGATGTCCAGCGCGAAGTGACGGAATACCTCGGGAGCATCATGACGAAGCGGCTTCCGCAGGATGTCGCGGAACGCGCGCGGCGCCTGCTGCGGCTCACGGACGAGCTGGAGTCGATCTCCGACGAGGCGTCGCAGATACTCAAGGTCATGAAGCGGCTCCGCGGCAACGGGCAGCGCATATCGCGCGTGTCGGCGACGCTGCTGCTGCAGGTGCATGACCGTGTGTTCGCGTTCGCCGAGATGGTGTCCCCGTGGATACGGTCGCCAAGGCCGCAGATCGACGTGGAGGCGGTCCAGCGGGAGTCTCGCGAGATACACGAGTTCATCCGCGACTGCCGCCGTACGCAACTCGGCCGGATCGGGCCCGACGATCCCGATTCGCCGATGCGGGTGCTGTGTGAACTGGACATGATAAACGCCTATGAGCGCATACGCGCATACTACCTGAACATAGCGGAGACGCTTGCCGGGGGGAAGCAGACGGCGCAGTCCACGGGCAGGGCCCGTCAGGCGGGCGGTTGATTTCGCCGATGGAATCGTATATAATCGGCGGCATTTGGCGTAACTGTAAAAACAAACAAAGGAGTTCCTTCAAATGATTACACGGCGTGGATTCTTCGCATCATCGTCCCTGGCCCTTCTCGCGGCGGGGTGCAAGTCGATGACTGGCGCATGCGGCGGTTCGGCATCCGGGTGCGGAAAGGTGAAGTTCAGGTTCGGAATGGCCGGATATTCCTGCCACAGGCTCACGGCGGACGAGACCCTTGCGCTCATGAAGCGTCTCGACATGCACTACCTGTGCATCAAGGATTTCCATCTGCCGTTCTCCGCGACCGACAAGGATATCGCCGCGTTCAGGCAGAAGTGCGCCGATCACGGAGTGACCGGGTACGGCATCGGCCCTGTGTACATGGACACGAAGGATCAGGCCAGGAAGACCTTCGAGTTCGCGAAGCGGGTCGGCGTGAAGACCGTGGTGGGCGTTCCCTACGAAATGCGGGAGATCGACGGCAAGAAGGTGCGCTTCGAGTCTAGGTCGCTCTGCGAATACATCTCCGGCCTTTGCGGCGAGTACGACATGCGCTACGCGATACACAACCACGGCCCGGACATCCCGTACCTGTTCCCCACCGGCGAGAAGTCCTGGAACATGGTCAAGGATCTCGATTCGCGCATGGGGCTATGCCTTGACATCGGCCACGATTTCCGCGCAAAGGCGAACCCAGCGGACTCCATCCGCCGCTTCCGCTCCCGCATCTACGACATGCACATCAAGAACGTGCTATTCGATCCCAAGAAGAACCTTGCCGTTCCGATGCCGCGTGGCGGGATTGACATGTGGGAGGTGGTGAAGACCCTCGTCGAGGTAGGGTACGACGGCTGCTGCTCGCTCGAGTACGAGTCGTTCCCGGACAATGGCGTGAAGCCCGGCATCAAGGAGATGGATGTCGCCGAGAGCGTCGGATACTTCAAGGGTCTCATGAAGGCCGTAGAGGGGTGAAGCGGATAATCCTTCTCGGTGCGACCGGCTCGATCGGCAGAAGCGCATGCGACGTCGTGCGCGCGCATCCGGACGAGTTCAGGGTCGTTGCGCTTGCGGTGAGGAACAGCCTCGCCGCAGCGTCTGCTCTTGGGAGGGAGTTCGGGGCAAGGGTGTACTCTGGCGAAGACGGCGCGTTGCGCGCCGTGGAGGAGAACGAGGCGGACATCGTGCTTGTCGCGACCGTGGGGCTTTCCGGGCTTCGTCCTACACTGGCGGCCATACGCAAGGGGATGGCCGTGGCGCTCGCGACGAAGGAGGTGATGGTCGCGGCCGGGGCCCTTGTGACGAGGGCTGCGGAAGAGCGCGGGACGGACATAATCCCAGTCGATTCCGAGCATTCGGCGATATTCCAGTGCCTCCAGGGCGGCGCCGGCATCGATTGCGTATCGCGGCTCATCCTCACGGCGAGTGGCGGACCTTTCATCGACGGCCCCGCCGATCTCGATTCGGTCACTCCCGAACAGGCCCTGAACCATCCGAGATGGAAGATGGGGCCGAAAGTGACCATTGACTCGGCCGGCATGATGAACAAGGGATTCGAGGTAGTGGAGGCGCGCTGGCTGTTCTCCATCCCGCCGGATAGGATCGACGTCGTCGTCCACCCCGAATCGATAGTGCATTCCCTTGTCGAGTTCAACGACGGCGCCACGCTTGCGCAGCTGTCTCCGCCAGACATGCGGGTGCCGATACAGTATGCGCTTTCGTGGCCGGCAAGGCTTCCCGCAGCGCGGAAGCGGCTTGACCTGGCGTCCATCGGCGCGTTGACGTTCCGTGCGCCGGACGAAGGCCGGTTTCCGGCGTTGCGGCTTGTGAAGGACGCACTGTGCGCCGGCGGAGCCAGGACCGCGGCGCTGAGCGCGGCGGACGAGATCGCGGTCGAGCGGTTCCTTGCGGGGGACATCGGGTTCGGCGACATCTTCCGCCTTGTCTCGGACGTCTCGGGCAAGGCTCCGGCCCGCGATCCCGATTCCGTGGAAGAGGTGTTCGAGATCGACCGTGCGGCGAGGGCTCAGGCCATGGAATGGAGACGCGGCTGACCATGCTGGGGCGGCGCGGTCCTGTGGGACGGGAAATTTCGGAGGGGATCTCCACCTCGTCCGATATTTGCTATAATACGGACATATGAAAAACAAAAAGTTTTTGGTGGCTGCGGCATGTGCATTTGCCGCAGCGGGTGTTTTAGCGGCACAGGATGGCGGCAATCTGCCATATCCGAATTTTGGTCTGCCGAGGGTGGACGAGATGATGTTCCTCGTCCTGCAGATCGGAGTCATCATATTCGCGGCACGTGTAGGCGGCGCAATAGCCTCCCTATTCAAGCTCCCGTCGATCCTCGGCGAGCTCGCGGCCGGCATCGTGATCGGTCCCTGGGCCTTGGGCGGCATCGGCTTCGGCGACGGCCTCTTCGCCGGCGGCCTCTTCCACGGCGCACAGCTCCGCGAGATCGGCAAGACGGCCGGGGTGATGCCGGACGCGACGACACCGGCCCTCTACGGCATCGCGACGCTCGCCTCGGTCATCCTCCTCTTCCTTTCCGGCCTCGAGACGAACCTCAAGCTCTTCATCCGCTACTCGTTCGTCGGCCTGATGGTCGGCCTCGGCGGCGTGATCGTCTCGTTCCTGTTCGGCGACCTCTGCGCGATCTACCTGCTGCCG
>CAVFWS010000083.1:0-8453 GCA_963626295.1 Clostridium sp. CAG:138 | reverse complement strand
CGGCATCCAGCGTCGCGCCATCGCTATCGACCGAGACCGTCAGCACGCCCGGAACAGACTCAGAGTCATAGTCTGCCGAACCGAAAGCCGTCCCCACACATACGCACACGGCAAGTGCGGCTGCGAAAAGCGATGTCAAAGTCTTCATATGCCATCCTCCCTATTCTATTATGCGACGAATCGGGAGAATGATACCATTATCATTTTTTTTTTCAACAGAAAAGTAGGGGTGCGATTTCGATGTTCCTCATGTTGTCACTACGAATCGACGGGCGGTGTTATATCACATTCGCCTTTCTTTGAATTTGGCGGGGGACGAAACAAGCTGCCACGTGCCACGGAACAGATGCAACCTCAAGATCATCCCTCTGTTGTATGCCTCTTCGAAAGCCTTGGCGGATGGTCATCTGGTACGCATGGCCACGGCCCACCTGACCATGCGATAGTCTTGCGCCTGAATGGCCCCCATGTGCGAAGCAACCTGCTCTGGCGTTGAAAACTGCTGGCGAATGAGCTGTTGTGACAACAAACGGATTGCCACAGCGTTCATTCCCGTCAATCAAATTTGCGTTGCCGTCTCACGATACGAGAGAAAAGCGGCAGAGGTCGAGTTGTCCGGCGAAGTCGGATTGAATTGGTCGCATACCTTGCGTGAAACCAGAATCCGCCGCCTTTCGCCGCCGCCACTACCACCGCATTTATATAAATGCGGTGGTAGTGGCGGCGGCGAAAAATGCAAAACTGCGAACCGCAAATTGCAAAATTGGATGCGGTATGGTAAACTCGCCGGCATGACACATAAAGACGTCCTTCTGCTCGTAAGCCCAACTGCCGCCGCATGTCTGCGCGGAATCACGAGATTCGCGCACGACAGCGGCTGGTTCGTGACGATCGACGACCGCGACCATCCGCCGGGCGACTGGCGGGGGGACGGCGTGCTGGCGACCATCGGACAGAGCCGGGATTCGCTCGTGGGGTTCGTCCGCCGCACCCGCAGGCGTGGCATACCCGTGGTGGACCTCACGAACGCCGTACCCTCGCTTCACATCCCGCGCGTATGCGGCGACAACCTTGAGATGGGACGACTTGCCGCGGAGCATTTCCAGGAGCGTGGGTTCCACCGGGCCGCGTGGTTCTCGTCAAAATGGGGGAACGTGCAGCGACTCCGTTTCCAAGGTCTCATCCGCAACGGATTCCCGGACGCAACGGACCTCTCTGGACTCGACCGTCCACACCTTGCCCAACGGCTCTCCAGACTGCCTAAGCCGATTGCCGTATTCGCGTATTCCGACAACGACGCATCCCGCGTCCTCAACGCCTGCCGCGACGCGCACATCGCAGTGCCGGAGGAAGTCGCCATTCTCGGCGTGGACAACAATGAGCTGATCTGCCTGAATCAGCCGACTCCGCTGTCCTCCATCCGGCACGACCTTGAACGGGTGGGGTACGAAGGAGCAGCGCTTCTCCAAAGGCTCATGGATTCCGCTTCGCCAACGCGTATTCAATCCATTCTCATAAAACCATGCGGCGTCGCCGTGAGGCAATCCACCGAGGTCGAGGCCGCCGATGACCCACAGCTGCGCAGGGCGTTCGCGATCATCAGGCGCGACATATCGAAGTCAACCGGAATAGAGCAGATCGCAGCCGAACTCGAAATGCCGCGCAAGGAACTCAACCGAATCGCAAGGCAAGAGCTTGGACACACGCTCACAGAGGAACTGATCCGGCAGAGGCTGGCCCGCGCCAAGGTCCTTCTGGCGGATACCGACATGACGCTCCACGCCATCGCCTCCGAGACCGGCTTCTGCCACGCCGCCCATCTCGCGAACGCATTCCGCAGGGCTTTCGGCGTTACGCCAGGGCGTTTTAGAAAAGTCCACCCAGCACACGAGGCCTGAATGGCGTCAGCGCCCGAATCCGGCGCCGAACCCTTTCGCCGCAGCGAGATACTCCTCAGCGTGCTCCATGAACCGGGGCGCGTGTATGATGCCCTTCTCGGGCCAGCCGATCTCCCCGAAGATGCTGCGCCACGTGGCGTCGAATATGTCCCACTTCTGGCCAAAGTCGGCGGAGACGCCTATCACGCCCGCCGCCTTTAGCTTCGGATATCGGATGCCGTCTATCCAGTACGGATAGAGGCGGTTTATGACCGCCATCACCTGCGCGGGAAGCGTCGCGTAATAGAGCGGGGACACGAACACCACAGCTTCCGCAACATCAAACTCCCGGTACAGTTCCTGCATATCGTCCCGGATCACGCACTTGCCGGTCTTCACGCATCCGTAGCAGGCCCGGCACGGACTGATGTTCCGCAACTTGTGAAGGGTCTTCTTCACGCATTCGTGACCAGACCCCGTCGCTCCTGCGATGAACGCATCTGCCAACCGTTCACTGCACGAATCGAACGGCACAGGCTCGACCGCGCCTCCCGGACGCGGCAGTTCGATGAACTTCGCCTCGTGTCCCGCGACCAGGGAAATCCCACGCGGCGATCCGCTTATCACAAGTATCTTCATGGCACTCCGCCTCCTCTCATGCAGGTCCTGCCCCGCTCACTTGCCGCCGAGCGCGTCAAGGATGTATTTGGCCCGATTCGTCGTCACCGTATCGACGCCGCGCGCGAAGGCCTCGGCGGCCTTCGCGGGATCGTCTACCGTCCACACGTGGAACGAATATCCCGCCTCGTGTATCCTGCGTATGAATTGCTCCGTATGCAGATCGGAACTGTAGGCGATGTCCACGCCATCCGCCCCGATGCGCCCGAGCGTATCGATGATGGACTTCTCCGTCGCGCCCTTGTTGCCGGTGATCCAGTAGACCCTGTACGACGGCAGCTGGCGCTTCAGCTCGGCGCATACGCCCTCGCTGAAGGATATGAAAAGGAAGTTCCCCGGCGTAGCCACGCTCTGCGATTCAAGCACTTTCCTGATGACCGCGACGACACGCGCGTCTCCGCCCTTCACCTCGCAGTATATCCAGCGGCCATTCCGCGCAAGGGCGCACACCTCCTCCAGAAGCGCAGGACAGGTGGGATCGAACCGCGAACCCTTCCAGCGCCCCCAGCCGCCAACGTTTAGCGTAGAGATTTCCGTCTCCCAGACCGCATTCGTGCATGGCTTGTCAAGCTTGCCGCCGGACGTGCGCTTCAGGTTGGCATCGTGGAAGGTGAACACGCGCCCGTCCGCAGACAGGTACACGTCGCACTCGAACCCGAAGCCCCGCTCAACCGCCATGCGGTAGGCCGGAATCGTGTTCTCCGGGGCATCATGGGATTCGCCGCGATGGGAGATCAGCGTGTCGTGCGCGGGTGTCGACTTGTGGATGGAAGTGCAGCCAGCCAGCGCGACCGCAACGCAAAGAGACGCTATTGTCGTTTTCATGGCCACCTATTATGCCACAACTCCATGGCGTTGGCAAGAATCCGATGCCGTTACGCAACATTCAGTGTATGTTGCCGCGGGACGGGTGGGATTTCTTCTTGGGCGAATCAAGCTTCAGGAATGTGGCGAACCGCATCGCATCGGCCGGAATCTCGTCGCCGGTCGTATCCGGCATGGAACTCAGGTCTGGCTTGTCGTCAGCCGGAGCCCTGGGCTTCACGACCTCGCGCAGGATCCGACGGAACTCATCCATCCCGACAGGCCCTTCCCAATCCTTCAGGTCGGCATATTCCCGCAGCTTCTTCTGTCCTGCCTCGCAGCAGAGCGCTATCGGGGTCACACCCGTCTCCTTGACGAAGCGGCGAAGGTTCTTTCGGGCAGCAGCCTTGTCCATCTTGTTCGCCACGACGATGGCGGGGCGCTCCGGCAATTCAGTGTTGTACCCGGCAATCTCCCTGGAGAGTATGCGGTAGTCCTCCCACGGCTCACGCCCATCGGTGCCGGCCATGTCGATCACATACACCATCACCCGGCTGCGCTCAAGGTGCTTGAGGAACGCAAAGCCGAGCCCCACGCCCATAGAGGCGCCCTCTATTATCCCAGGCACATCCGCGACGCGAATCTTGGCGAAATCGTGGTAGACCATCGTCCCGACTATCGGGTTCAGCGTGGTGAAAGGATACGAGGCGATCTTCGGCGTGGCAGCAGACACGGCGGAGAGCAGTGAACTCTTCCCGGCGTTGGGAAACCCAAGCAAGCCGGCATCGGCAATCGTCTTTAGCTCAAGGTGCAGACGGCGCTCTTCGGCAGGGCCGCCCGGAGTGTGCTCGGTTGGCGCCTGGTTGACGGAACTCTTGAAATGCACGTTCCCGAAACCGCCGGTCCCGCCCTTTGCGACAATCACCTTCTGTCCGGACTCGACTATGTCGGCGACGACAAGGCCAGTATCCGCATCGGTCACCAACGTCCCGGGAGGCACGTCCACAACGAGATCCCTGCCCCGCCTGCCGTAGCATTTGCGGCCCGACCCCGGCACTCCGTCCTCGGCGAACAGGTGAGGATCGAAATACAGCGAGACAAGCGAACTCACGTGCGTGCTTGCCCGCAGGACCACATCGCCGCCGCGCCCGCCATCGCCGCCATCAGGTCCGCCAAACATGACGAGAGCCTCACGACGGAATGTCGCGGCGCCATCGCCCCCCTTGCCTGAGCGAACCACCACATCCACCTGATCTATAAAAGTTCTCGTCTTCATCTCACTTAAGCAAACGGACGTCCGGCAAGTATCCGGGCGTCCGCCTTGATTTGCGTCTCGAATGCCCGCAATTACTTCTTGACGAGCTTGCGGACCGCCTTGTGCGAGCAGAACGTGCGCTCGGTGTAGAGCTTGGCCCGCCATGACGGGTTCTTCTTCACCACGCGGATCTTCTCGATCGCAGGGCTGTTGAACGGGAAGAGCTTCTCGACGCGCACCCCGTAGCTGTCGCGGGACACCGTGAAGTTGCCCGAAGCGTTCTTGCGGCCATTGTCAACCGCGAGAACCTTGCCCTCGAAATCCTGCAGACGAGTCTTGTCGCCTTCCCTGACCCGGATGGAGACACGGACGGTGTCACCGGCCTTGAACTCGGGGAAATTCTTGTCGGCAAGCTTGGCGGTCTGCTCGGCGTTGATCTTGTCCAGAATCTTAATACCCATTTCTGACCTTCTTTCTTCAGGTTAGGCTGCGGGAGCCGCTTCCTTCTTGGCGGGTGCCTTCGCCTTGACGGCGTGGTGCGGCTTGAGAGCCGGGTTCTTTGCGCGGCGGATCAGGGAAGCCACCGTCTCGGACGGCTTCGCTCCCTTGCTGAGCCAATGCTCGACGCGCTCCAGATCGAGCTTGAAGTTGTTCTCCTTAAGGGCAGTGTCGTACCAGCCGAGAATCTCAAGGAACTTGCCGTCGCGGGGCGAACGCTCATCCGCCGCAACGATACGGTAGGCTGCGTGGTTCTTGCACCCGGTGCGACGCATTCTGATTTTGACCATTTTCTTTTTCCTGTTCGTTTCGATAAAGAGGGCGCGTAAGATATCACATTTCACGGGCGATTGCAACAAAAAATAACCTAAACCGAATTTGGCCAGACATCCCGTACCGCATTTACGATTTTCGATTTTTCGATCTACGATTGCATTGGTCCATTTGGTCATTGATCCATTTCTGGGAGGGACGCACTCCCGCGCGTCCGCAGTCCCGTGGCGGCGATTTCATCGGAATCGCCCTACCAGATCCCTAAATCCCCCGATGCAATCGTAAATCGCAAATCGTAAATTCCAACTACCATCCACAACTACCATCTACCAACTAAAACCTATAACCTACTAGTCCCAGTCGCCCAAATCGGTGCATTCGGTTATCTCGCATCCTTCCGACCAGATCTTGCCATCTGGCGACACGCGCATCGTGACATCGACGTGCGCCGTGGCAAAGTTGCCTATGACAAACGGAACCTCCGCCTCGTAGCGTCCACCATCATCGTCCTCGTAATACCTCGTGACGATCAGGTCGCCCTTGAACGCAAGCCTATCTCGGAACTGTACTCCATCTCTACCGAAGACGAATTTATTGTAAACGCCCTCGTCCACAAGCGTTGCGGAGACACCGCCCTTCTGGTCGATGGTGAGTGTGATAGTCGACGTGCCATTTTTCACCTCGTCGTCGCCGTGAATCTCCATCGTCTTGGATACGACCGTATTCTTCTCGGCGAACACGGGAAGCCCCTCGAATCCCTTCACCTTCCAGACGTTCTGACAGAGGGTGATGCCCCCCATATCGTCCGAGTAAATCATGCCGCCCCCGATGCCGCCATCACAGTTGTTCTGCTCAATGCAGAAGCGGAATTCGCCGCACTCGACGACATCCCTCCCGTCCTTGAACGCGACCTTCACGTCGAAGTAGTAGCCTCCACCCTCGTGACCGTATTCCCAACTGGTCAGGGCCAGCGCGGAGAACGTGGACGTGAGCAGCCGATCGTCGCCCGTGTCGAAAAGGAACTTGCCGGAGAGTTTGCCGTTCGCACCGACCGTCACCGTCCCATAGAGGTTGTCCGCGACATAATCATAGCCAGGCAGTTCGACGAGACCGACGCCCGCGAACGTGCCGACCGCCCACGACGGCAGCGGCATGACCTCCACGGTGAACGTGGAGACATAGGACACCTTGCCAGACTTCACCGTAGCCTGTACCGTGTATGTTCCGGCCTTCGTCGCGACGCCATCGATCCTGCCGGTCTTCGCGTTGTACTTGAGTCCGGCGGGAAGCCCAGAAAGCGTCACCTTATCGCCGACGTTCGCGGCATTCAGCGCGGGTAGGTCGAACTCCTTCACGCCAACGGAAATCACGTACTTCTCGTCACGTGCGTTCATGAGCCTGTTTTCGGAGCCATCCGCGTCGGTGAGGAGCAGAAGTCCGTTTGCGCCCGTGAGGTTATCGACGACGATCATGAACTTCCTCTCGACCGCCTTCTTCACGGATGCGCTCGTGAGCTTCGCAGTCACCGTGTACGAGCCCGGCTTCGTCGCCGTTCCGTAGATGCGGTTCGACTTCGCGTCGAACTTCAGCCCCGGCGGCAGTCCGGAAAGCGCGACCTTCGGGATGGACAGGGACTGCACCTCAAGCGTTTCATCGAACTCGTCATACGCATAGTAGACCTCATCGCAGATGAGTTCGAGCCAACGGGCATCCTCTTCCTGACGTGCGAACAGCGCGCGCACGGTCGCGTCCCCATTCACGACATAGGTGTAGGACGGCGAGCGATGATCAACCTCGCCATCAAGCGGGACCCCGCTTTCATCGCACCAGCCCGCAAAGACGAATCCCTTCTGCGGCGTCGCCTTCAGCGTCGCCTTCTTGCCCTCGGCATACACGCCAGCCCCCGTCACCTTGCCCTCCTCCGGGTAGCACACGACATTCAGGATGCGCTCATTCAAGTCAGGGTTTGCGACCGTGAAGACGATGTTTGTCGTGGCCGTATTCTTTCCTGCTGTCGTGGCCGTGACCGCAACCGTGTAGATGCCGCTCTTCGTGGGCGTTCCGTAGATCGAGTTCGGCGAATGGAAGATATCATTCTTTTCGATCACCTTCGTCGTGAACTTGAGTCCCGGCGGCAAGCCCTTCACCTTGACGGACGGGAGGGATTCGGACTCCACATCGATCCTGACATCGCTCCACATCTCCCCCTTCGTCTGATACAGCTCTTCAAGGTTATTGACGAACACCTCCACGAAGTCCTCACCGACCGGAACGAACTTCGCGTAGAGATTAAGTTCGTCATCCCAAGAGAACTCATTGATGAACGACATGCTCGGATTACGGTAATCGTCGAAACTGCTCGAATAGCCCCAATACGGGCTCTCGCAAGATTCATCGTGGTACCAGCCCGCAAAGACATAGCCCTTGTTCGCCGTCGCCTTCAGCGACACCTTCTTCCCGGCATACACGTCGCCGCCGCCCTTGACGGTTCCGCCCAGCCCAGCCACGGCGGACACCTTGAGGCAAGGTGCCTTGTCGACGAACAGCGGATATACCTTCGTCACGGTGCGTCCATTCTCGGAGTAAGAGACGGCAACCTGATAGTCACCCGCCTTCGTCGCCGCACCGGAGAACTCCGCGACACCCGGATTCTTCCGATCGTAGGACACCTTGACGCCGGGCGGCAGACCAGTCACCTTCAGCGAGGCATAGTCCTTCACGCTCATCCAGTCATCCACCGGTACGCCCACACGTAGGCCATCGGAATATTCACCAAGAAAATAAGGAAGCTCAGGCTTCGCCGGCTCGACCATATCCTTCAAGACCGTCACACCATTAAGGCCATGGTTACTCCAGTCACCCGCATCCTTCCGCACGTGCAGGCGGAACGGATGGTCTTCGTAGTGGAACGGCATCGGCCCGGTTTCCATGTATCCCATCTTCGTCGGCCAATAGATGTCTTTTATTTCACCATCACAACCTAAATCAAGCCACGAATCCTCGAATTTCACATCTTCAGGGAACACAACGACATTCGCCTCTACATCGTAAAGAGCAGAGCCATTTAT
>CAVFWS010000082.1:0-8564 GCA_963626295.1 Clostridium sp. CAG:138 | reverse complement strand
GTCCACGCGCTGACCCGCCGCCCGGCCCGCAATGCCGGCGGCAAGAATCGCCTGTTGCATTCGGGTTGGGGAGTGTGGTATAATCCGCACCCGTTTCTGCAATTAGGTTTATGGACGGCATGTTCCAGTACTGGTGGTGGCGCAACTTCGGTCTTGAGATCGGAGCGTGCGCGTGTGCACCCGGAACAAGTGTGGCCCATTGAGGCAATCACACATTCGGTCAGCGGCCCCGCTCCAATCGAGCGAGGCCGTTTTCGTTTTCTCTACACACAAGTCAGACGGTAAAATAGGTTATGGATATTCTTGAAGAGATTAGCGCATTGCGGCGCAAGGATGTGGAAATGGCGGCGACGCCGCGTGATTTCGCGGCGGCGTTTCGCGGCGACGGCATCCACGTGATCGCCGAACTGAAGAAGGCGAGTCCGTCGAAGGGGCTGATAAGGCCCGATTTCGATCCTGCCTCTCTGGCGAAGGAGCTTGAAGCGGCTGGCGCCGCCGCGCTTTCCGTGCTTGCCGAACCGCACCGGTTCCTCGGCAGCGAAGAGAACGTGCGCATCGCCCGGTCGGTCAGCGGCTTGCCCATCCTGTTCAAGGACTTCGTGACGACGGAGTATCAGGTGCTGCGGGCCAGGGCGTGTGGCGCGGATGCGGTGCTGCTGATTGCGGCCGTGCTGGACGAAAGGAGGCTCGCGTCCATTATCGGGTGCGTACATGGCTACGGCATGGAGGCGCTTGTCGAGACACACACCTTGGATGAGATAGGGTGCGCCGTTCGCGCCGGCGCCAGGGTGGTGGGGGTGAACTGCCGGGACCTGCGCACGTTCCGCACCGACCCCTCGATAACGGCCGGCCTGATCGGCAGAATACCGTCCGGCGTGATCCGTATCGCCGAGAGCGGAATACGGTCCGCCGCCGACATCCGCGCGCTTCGCGATGCGGGGGCTGATGGATTTCTTGTTGGTGAAACACTCATGAGGGAATACAATCCCGGAAAGAAACTGAAGGAGCTGATGAAATGAAGGCAAAGGGACATTACGGAACATACGGCGGACAGTACGTCGCGGAGACGCTCATGGAGCCGCTGGAAGAGCTTGAGAAGGCATATGCGGCGGCAAAGGACGACCCTGCGTTTCGCGCCGAGCTGGACGGCATCCTGCGCGACTACGTGGGGCGCGAATCGCCGATAACGCATTGCCGACGGCTGTCGGAGCATCTTGGCGGAGCGCAGATACTGCTGAAGCGCGAAGACCTCAACCACACCGGCGCCCACAAGGTCAACAACACCGTCGGGCAGGCCCTTCTGGCGAAGCGAATGGGCAAGCGTCGCCTGATTGCCGAGACGGGTGCGGGGATGCATGGCGTGGCCACCGCAACCGTCGCGGCGCTGCTCGGGATGCCGTGCGAGGTGTACATGGGCGCAATCGACGTGGAGCGGCAGGCGCCAAACGTGCAGCGCATGAAGATGCTCGGCGCAAAGGTCAATGCCATCACGGAGGGCAGCGCGACGCTCAAGGACGCCATGAACGAGGCGATCAGGGACTGGGTCGCGAACTGCGACGACACGTTCTACGTGATAGGCACGGTGGCGGGTCCGTATCCGTACCCTGAAATGGTGCGGGATTTCCAGAGCGTGATCGGACGCGAGGCGCGGGCGCAGATGTTGTCGAGGTACGGCAGGTTGCCGGACCAGGCCATCGCGTGCGTGGGCGGCGGATCGAACGCGATGGGGCTGTTCGCGGGCTTCATGGACGACAAGGACGTGAAGCTCGTTGGGGTCGAGGCCGGCGGTAAGGGGCTTGCGACAGGCGAACACGCGGCATCGATAAACGGCGGGCGCGTAGGGGTGCTCCATGGGGCGAAGACGTATCTTCTGCAGACGGATGCCGGACAGGTGATAGACACGTATTCCGTTTCCGCAGGACTGGACTATCCCGGCGTCGGGCCTGAGCATGCGTACCTTGCGGATGCGGGTCGTGCGGAATATACGGTGATAGACGACAGGGAGGCCGTGGAGGCATTCGACATGCTTTGCCGCTTTGAGGGCATAATACCGGCGCTTGAGTCGAGCCATGCCCTTGCGGAGGCGATAAGGCGGGCGCCGGGGCTGTCCCGCGATACGCTGCTGCTGGTGAACCTTTCCGGCAGGGGCGACAAGGACATGGACAACATCATGCGCTACAAGGCTTCGGTCGGGATGCTGTAGGCCGATCATTCGTCATGGCATTGCGCAAGGAATAGGAGGATAGGAAATGAGCAACAGAATCGCAAATTGTTTCGAGAAGGCCCGCAGGGAGGGGCGTCCCGCCTTTGTGGCGTATCTCACGATCGGCTATCCGACGCTGCCCGATAGCGAGCGGGCGGTGGATCGTCTGATCGATGAGGGGGCGGACATAATAGAGCTTGGCATACCGTTTTCGGACCCGTTCGCGGATGGCGCGGTGATTCGCGCCGCCGCATACGAGGCGCTCAAGGGCGGCGTTACGCTAAAGGATGCCGTTTCACTTGCCGCCCGCGTAAGGCTCAGGCATCCCGACACGCCGCTTGTGGTGTTCAGCTACTACAACGTGATCCTTTCGTGCGGCAACGACGCCTTTGCCGACATGGCGGAGAAGGCCGGAATAGATGCGGCGCTTGTCGTCGATCTTCCGTTGGAGGAACGGGACGAACTGCTGTCGTCGCTAAGGCCGCATGGGATTACGATGATTCCGCTGATCGCGCCAAACACGCCGCTTGAACGGGTGGCCGGGAGTGCGCGTGGCGTCGAGAACGGATTCCTCTATGTAATCACCGTAAAGGGCGTCACGGGTGTGCGGGGCGATTTGCCGCCGGAACTTACGGAGCGCCTTGACGCGATCCGCAAGGCCGTCGATATGCCTGTCGTGGCCGGATTCGGGATCGCCTCCCGCGAGCAGGGCTCCGTGCTGGTCAAGGGGCATGCCGATGGGTACGTGATAGGCTCTGCGATAGTGAAGAGGCTCGGTTCGGGCGGGCTTGAGTCGGAAAGGCCGCTCGCGTGAACGGAATCTTCCCGAAGATCAAGATATGCGGAGTGAACAGTCTCCCGTTCGCGAAGCGCGCGGAGGATCTTGGGGCGGACTATCTCGGCTTCATCTTCGCGGAAAGGTCGCCACGGCGGGTTTCGCCGAGGATCGCCGCCGAGATGGTCGCATCGCTTCGCGGAACCGCGAAGACCGTGGGCGTGTTTACCGAGACCCCGGTCTCGGAGATCATCGATGTCGCCAAGGATGTGCGCCTCGATGTCGTGCAGCTCCATAGCGAAGATTACGGTGCGGACGAAATCCAGCAATTGCACGGGGAGGGGCTTGAGGTGTGGCAGCTTGGCAGACGCGATGCGTCCCGTTTTTGCGCGGCGCGAGGGGGGCGTGTCGGGGATGCGGCTCGGCAAGGCGCAGAGGCGGAATGCCGCCCGGACGCGGTGCTTCTTGACGGTCGGACGGCGGCGGGGTCTGGCGGGACGGGAGCACTCGCCGACTGGCGGATGGCAACGGAACTTGCGGCTGCCGGCATACGGGTAATCCTCGCGGGCGGCATTTCGGCGGAGAATGCCGTGGCTGCCGCCCGAACGGGCTGCGCCGTCCTTGACGTGAACAGTTCGCTTGAGACAAGCCCTGCGGTAAAGTCCGAGAGACTGCTTGAACGGTTCTTTGCCGCAATCGCGCACTGCAATCTACCCACTACACACTGCCATCTACCTACCCACCCACTACCCACCATACCCCCTGCAACGGCAGATGTGGTATAATCCAACGCCGTTGCAGTTGGCTGGGCGGCATGGGTCGCCTCCAAAAGGCCGTGCCCGTATCCGGAACGGATCGGGTGCGGGCTGATGATAACACGAGAAAATGCTGAAAGGTCGAACAAGAGATGGGCGCTGAGAAGATCAGGATGGAGAATGGTGTACTGAAGGTCCCGGAGAATCCCGTAATCCCGTACATCGAGGGCGATGGCATCGGGCCGGACATAACCCGCGCCGCGATGGTCGTGTGGAATGCGGCGGTCGGGAAGGCATATGGCGGCAAGCGCAAGATCGAGTGGCAGGAAGCGCTCGCGGGGGAGAAGGCGTTCAAGGCCACGGGCGAATGGCTGCCGCAGGCAACGGTGGATGCGTGCCGCGACAATCTCGTGTCGATAAAGGGTCCGCTCACCACGCCGGTCGGGGGCGGCATCCGTTCCATCAACGTCGCGATGCGGCAGACCCTTGACCTCTACGTGTGTCTGCGGCCGGTGCGCTGGTTCAAGGGGGTGCCTTCCCCGGTGAAGCGTCCAGACCTCACGGACATGGTCATATTCCGCGAAAACACCGAGGATATCTATGCCGGCATCGAATGGATGAACGGGACGCCCGAGGCCGACAAGGTGAAGAGGTTTCTCCTTGAGGAGATGGGCGTGAAGAAGATCCGGTTCCCCGAGACATCCTCCATCGGGATAAAGCCCGTGTCCCAGGAGGGTACGGAACGTCTCGTCAAGGCGGCCATAGACTACGCGATAGCGAACGACCGCAAATCGGTCACGCTCGTCCACAAGGGCAACATCCAGAAGTTCACCGAGGGCGCGTTCCGCGACTGGGGCTATGCGCTTGCCAGACGCGACTATGGCGCACAGCCGATCGACAAGGGGCCGTGGTGCACGTTCAGGAACCCGAAGACCGGGCGCGAGATCGTGGTCAAGGACTGCATCTGCGACGCATTCCTCCAGCAGATACTGACGAGACCTGCGGAATACGACGTGATCGCCACGCTGAACCTCAACGGCGACTACGTGTCCGACGCGCTTGCGGCGACGGTTGGCGGAATCGGCATCGCCCCCGGAGCGAACATCAACTACCAGACGGGAGTCGCCGTGTTCGAGGCGACGCATGGCACCGCGCCGAAGTATGCCGGACTCGACAAGGTGAATCCCGGCTCGCTCATACTCTCAGGCGAGATGATGCTGCGGTACATGGGATGGACGGAAGCGGCAGATCTGGTGATCGCCGCGATGGACAAGGTGATCGCCGCAAAGACCGTCACCTACGATTTCGCCCGCCAGATGGAGGGTGCGACCGAGATCAAGTGCTCGGAGTTCGGCGCCGCCCTCGCGGCCGCCATGTGATGCGATGGCTCAGCCTGCGGCGCCATTCCCGTCCGGGAATAGCGCCTCGGCGAGCCGCACCAGTTCCATCGCATCCTTTGAGTAGAAGTCGGCGCCGATCTTCCTGGCGTATTCGGCCGTAAGCACCGCGCCGCCGACCGTGACCTTGCATCCCGGCAATTCATCGTGCACCAGTTTTACCGTCTGCTCCATGAATCCCACGGTGGTGGTCATCAGGGCGGAAAGCCCCACGAGCCGCGCGTTTTCGTGACGTGCGGCAGACACGACCTTCTCCGGAGGCACGTCGCGTCCGAGGTCGATCACCTTGAACCCGTAGTTTTCGAGAAGGGCGCGGCAGATGTTCTTCCCTATGTCGTGGATGTCGCCCTTGACGGTCGCGACGATTATCGGTCCGCGAACATCGTCTCCGTCATGCGAAGGCATTGCGGCCCGGACGACGTCGAACGCCGCCCCCGCCGCCTCTGCCGCCATGAGCAGCTGCGGCAGGAACACCGAGCCGGACTCGAAGCCCTCCCCCACCGCCTCAAGCGCCGGCACGATGCTTGACCCGATCACGTCAAGCGGGGCCACGCCATCCTTGAGCGCAGTCGCCGCAAGGGATGCGGCGTCGGATTTCAGGCCGTGACGTATTGCCGCCGACAGGCCCGAATCGGCCGGGGACTGCGCCTGCGGCGCGGACGTTCCGCCTTTTGTCGGGGTTGACGCACCGACGGCGCTGGCCGGCGTGAAATCCCTGTATGCCTCGATCCAGTCGCAGCATGAGCGGTCTTTCCCGGCAAGTGCGCGGTAGGCCCGGTATGCGGTCATCATGTCGGCGGCAAGCGGATTGACGATCCCCGCCGAAAGCCCGTTCGCGAGCGCCATCGTGTAGAACGAGGCGTTGAGCAGCGGACGCGCGGGCAGCCCGAACGAGATGTTCGAGACCCCGAGGCACGTGCGGCATCCAAGCTCTTCGCGTACCATGCGCAGGGCCTTGAGGATCGTGTTCGCGCTTCCGGCGTCGGCGCTTATTGCAAGGCAAAGCACATCTATGATGAAATCGGAAGGCTTCAGGTCATATTCGGCCCCGCGCTCCAGGATCCGGCGGGCGATCGCCACGCGGCCTTCCGCAGTTGGCGGGATGCCGTTCTCGTCGAGCGTAAGCGCGACGACGGCGCCGCCGTACTTTGCGATGAGCGGCAGGACCGCGTCCATGGACTCCTTCTTGCCGTTCACGGAGTTGACGAGCGCCTTCCCGTTGTAGTGCCGAAGCGCGCGCTCCAGCGCCTTTGCGTCCGAAGTGTCTATCTGGAGCGGAACGTCCGTCACGCCCTGCACCGCCTGCATCGTCGAGTCGAGCACTGCGGCCTCGTCAATCCCCGGCACGCCCACGTTCACGTCAAGCACATGCGCCCCTGCATCGGATTGCGCTACCGCTTCCCGCAGGACGTAGGCGACGTCGCCTTCCGTAAGGGCGGCCTTTAGCCTTTTCTTGCCGGTCGGGTTTATCCGTTCGCCGATCACGATCGAGTCGTCGAACGGGATCTCCACGGCGCGAGAGCCCGATG
Organism: Clostridium sp. CAG:138; assembly: GCA_963626295.1. Lineage (GTDB taxonomy): Bacteria > Verrucomicrobiota > Kiritimatiellia > RFP12 > UBA1067 > UBA1731. The sequence continues at coordinate 1,905 of CAVFWS010000082.1, read as the reverse complement.
TCACCATCGTCTTTGGAACGTGATTGTCCGCACTCGCCCTTGCGAACCCCGACAGGGCTTTCCTGACGGCCGCGATGTGCGCGGGGGTGGTGCCGCAGCACCCGCCGACTATCGAGGCGCCGGCCTCGGCAAGCGAGCGGACGTCCCTCGCGAATTCCTCAGGGCCTACTGTGAACACCGTCTTGCCGTCAACCACCTGGGGCAGACCTGCGTTTGGCTTCACGATCAGCGGGAGCGTTGTGCAGGCCGCGAGCCGCCTGACGAACGGCAGCATCAGGTCCGGGCCGAATCCGCAGTTCAGTCCGACGGCATCCACCCTGAGCCCCTCAAGTATCGCGGCGACGCATTCCACGCTTGCGCCGGTGAGGAGCTTGCCGTCCTCGCCGAGGGCTACGGTGGCGAATACCGGAAGGGACGAGTTTTCCTTTGCCGCGAGCACTGCGGCCTTGAGCTCGTAGGTGTCGCCCATCGTCTCGATGACCGCCAGGTCCGCGCCGGCCTTTTCGCCGATGCGTACCTGCTCCGCGAACGCATCGTAGGCGGCGTCAAACTCGAAGTCCCCGAACGGCTTGAGGAGGCGTCCGGTCGGCCCGATGTCGAGGGCGACGCCCCTGTCTCCGCCGACGGCCCGGGACGCCTCCCTGGCGATGGATACCCCTGCCGCAATCACCTCTTCGAGCGGTGCGTCTCCATGGTACTTGGCCGGATTTGCCCCGAAGGTGTTTGCGTATGCGATGTCCGCCCCTGCCCTGAAATATGCCTCGTGCACGGCAAGGACATCCTTGGGTCTGGTGACGTTCCACGTCTCGGGGATCTCGCCGGGCTGGAGCCCCTTCCACTGCAGTTGGGTGCCCATCCCTCCATCGAGGAAGAGGATCGCGTCGTCTTCAGGTGGAATTGGATTCATGGGGTGTCCTTCCTGTTTGTGATTCCGATTATGGCGCTGACGGACTTCGACGGGACCATCAGCAGTGTGTCCGTCAGCGACACTCCGATGGAGCGCGGTGCGTCAAGCAGGGCCAGGAGTTCGCGCTGTGCCGAGAGCGGGAACGTGCCGTAGCCGGGCGAGTATCTGGATACGAGCCCTTCGCCGGGGGCAAGCTCTTGCCTCATGAGGTCTTCCGCGCCGTCCATGAGCCGTTCGATCATGGCGGCGCCGATGGCCTGCATGACGAACGCGTCCACGCCGGACAGTGCGGAAACCCGGCGCTGGAGCGCGTCGAACCCGGTTCCGATGGTCCCGCACGCGAGATACACGGCCCGGCACCCGGCCATGTGGCGGGCAAGCGTGCCGCATATGGGGAGCCTTATCCCGCCGGAGGCAATGGCGTCTTCCGAGACGCCGAAGCGCCGCCACACGCACTCTGGGCGCACGACGGCCTCAGCCTTTTTGTTCAGCCGCGCAACGCGATCCATGAGCTGGCCGTCGGGCAGCTGCCTTCCGATGCGCAGATACCGCGATATCTCGGCGATGCTGACGGACAGAGACGGCGCACCGCCGTCCCGCGGCATCCTTGCCGCAGGGCGTACGGATTGGCCGTATGTCATTGCCTTGCCGTATGTGCCTTCGCCGTCTTTCATCGGCGCGTGATTATAGCATGAATGGCGCGGCAAAGGGAGATAGGAGCCACACTGCCAATCCCATAGGCGGCTCCTATCGCAACGGATCATGACTGTCGGCTGGCGATGCGCCAGAAGGAGACGATCCTACGTGAATCCGCAGCCGTGACCGAACCACGACCTCGCCCGATTTTGATATAATTCGCGCTGTCCCTTGGTTCGCCGAGGGGTCTATAGGTCGGGAACTGACGCGGCATCTCACGCCGCGCTCCACCCCGCGACCGCACAATGATGATTTAGCGTCACACGCTAACACGTCGTTCTCACGAAATACTGCTACTATTT
>CAVFWS010000081.1:0-8723 GCA_963626295.1 Clostridium sp. CAG:138 | reverse complement strand
ATGAAGGGCTCGTCGTTTGCTTTTTCAAATGAAGGTTCAGATCGCCTTCAGCGCACATTGCGCAGAGCCGGGTCAAGCCTGTCGCGAAGATAGTCCGCAAGGTGGTTGAACACCAGCACGAGCGTGAAGATGGCGAGCGTCACGAACGTCATCTCCCACCACACGCCCTGCCATAGCCTCAGCCTCGCGTTGTTTATCATTATGCCCCAGCTCGGCTCACCCTGCACGCCGATGCCGAGGAACGATATGAACACCTCCGTGGAGACGGCGCCCGGGAAGCGTATCGAGAACTGTATGAGGATTATGTGCGCAACGTTTGGGAGAATATGCCTGAACATTATCCTCGCGTGGGAATAGCCCAAAACACGGGCGGCCTGCACATACGCCTTCGCCTTGTGCTTCATCACCTCGGCCCTTATCGTCCTGCACACCCCCACCCATGTCGTAAGCCCGATGCCAAGGTATATGCCCGCAAGCCCCTGCCCTACGACCATTGAAATGGCGAGGATGAAGAGCAGTCCCGGCATGGAGGCGACGGTCGCGCAGAGCCACACCACGAGAGAGTCGGTCTTGCCGCCGAAATACCCGCCAAGCAGGCCAAGGAACACGCCTATTGGTATCGCGATGAGCGACGTCATCACGCCAACGTGGAAAGCGATCCTGGCCCCCTGAACCAGACGCAGCGCAACGTCCCTGCCGAGGTTGTCCGTCCCCATCGGGTGCGACCACGATGGCGGCTGGTACCGGGCATCTTCGCGGACGACATTGTACGCGGGGGTGACGTCGCGAAATCTCGCCACGCGGTACTGCACCTCGCCGAAGATGGCTGCGGCAAAATACAGCGCGATGGCGACCAGGCACATCTTCACGCCTGCGCCCAATCGCCTTGCTTCCTTCCTGCCGCAGCTCATGCGAGACCTGTCCGCCCCTTGGACCCAAGGGCTACTTGTACGTCGTTGGGTCAGAATCGGGGCCGAAAGGCGATATTTCCCTGAGGTTCCTTATTATGGGCGGGAGCTTGTCCAGCACGTACTCCACTTCGTCCATCGTGTTGTAGCGCGACAGCGAGAACCTCACGCTTCCGTGGACCGCTATGAACGGAACACCCATCGCCCGTATCACGTGGCTCGGGTCGAGCGAGCCGGAGGCGCATGCGCTTCCGGTGGAGATGCAGATCCCGACATCTGAAAGACGATACGCTATGGCCTCGCCCTCGATGTACTCGAACGAGACGTTGAGCGTATTCTGGAGCCGGTGATTCATGTCGCCGTTCACGCGCACGTTCGGGCAGGTGGCGAGAATCCCGGCCTCAAGCCTGTCGCGCATCCTGCCGATTTCCCTCGCCTCCGCCTCCGCGTTTGAGGTGGCGAGTTCGCAGGCCTTGCCGAGGCCGACGATGTACGGCACGTTCTCCGTGCCGGCGCGGCGGCCTCCCTCCTGGTGTCCGCCAAGCATGAAGGGCTTGAATTTCGTGCCCTTGCGCACATACAGGATCCCGACGCCCTTCGGCGCATGGAACTTGTGCCCGGACATGGAGAGCATGTCGATCGGCACCCGCTTCGTGTCGATCCTCAGTTTCCCGGCGACCTGCACGGCATCGGTGTGCATGACAGCCCCATACTCCTTTGCGATCTCGGCGATCCTCTCGATGGGGAAGATTGTCCCCGTCTCGTTGTTCGCCCACATCGTCGAGACAAGGGCGTTCTTCGTGCCCTTGAGCTCTTCACGCAGCCGGTCGAGATCGATCTGCCCAACGCCGTCCACGGGAAGCTCAACCTCGCTGAAGCCCATGGCCTTGAGGCGCCTTGCGGGCTGGAGTACGGCGGGATGCTCGACGGCCGTCGTTACCACCTTCATGTCCCTGCCGTACCAGTCGGCGGAGCCGCGTATTGCGGTATTGTCCGACTCCGTCGCGCAGGACGTGAACAGCACCTCGTCCGGCGAACAGTTCAGGAACTGGGCGACGCGCTCGCGCGCCTCGGAAAGGCGCCTGGCAACGCCCCCTCCGAATGCGTGCATCGAGGACGGGTTCCCGTACTGTTCGCAGAAGAAGGGAAGCATGGCCTCGCGCACCTCGTCTGCCGTGCGGGTTGTCGCGTTGTTGTCAAAGTAGACTGTCTGCATATTGCGCTCGGTTTCAGGCATATGTTTTCATGTTGTTGCGGAAGAGAACACATATATCACGGGATAGGCGATCGCCGGGATGAAAAGCACCGAATCGAACATGTCCAGAAGCCCACCCATGCCCGCCGGCAGGAACACCGACGAGTCCTTGACCTCGAACTCGCGCTTGAAGCGGCTCTCTATCAGGTCGCACACCGTCGCGACAAGCGCCATCACGGCGCCGCCAGCAACCGCGGCGGGATAGCCCAGCAAGTTCCAGAGCCGCAGACCGTCGCCCCAATTGAAATGGCGCGCGAGCGCAAGCATCCCGGCGGCTGTCGCGGCGGAGAAGGCCATCGAACCGGCAAGACCCTCCCATGATTTCTTCGGGGAGATCGATGGGCACATCTTGTGCCTGCCGAAAGCCATGCCGAACGCGAATCCGCCAGTGTCGGAGAACTTCGCGACGGCTATCAGCGCGAAGAGCGTGTAAAGCCCGACGCGAGACGACGGGGCATCGGCAACATCCAGCCACGGACAGCACGTGAGCTGGACGGTAAGCAGGAAGAAGGCCAGGAGGAATGGCACGTATAGGAATCCCATTAGCGTGACGGCGATCGTTCCGACGGGATTCCTGTAGCGTGGGTTGAACAGCACAAGCAGACAAAGCGCAACGAGGGAGAGAAGCAGCAGCGGCGCAAAGGCCATGAAAAGGGACGGCGCACATTTCGCGTACCCCCACACGCCGGCGGCGGAGATCCACGCCGCCCCCATCAGAAGGCCGAACCAGGCGACAGGCTCGTACTTCCGCTTCGCCATCTGGTAGAACTCCAGCTGGGCGAATGCCGAAAGCACGAGGATGACCGGCATGATCCCCACGAGGGGGCAGTAGAGGAACATCCCGAGCACAATGGCCCCGACGCCCAGTCCACACAGTGTGCGCTTTAGGATTGGGTTCATAACGCTATTCGCAAGGTTGATTCACGCGCCGGGCCTATCGACAGGATGCCAAGCTTCCCGCCGGAAAGCTCCACGAGACGATCCACGTATGCCTTTGCCTTCGGCGGCAGATCCTCTATGCGGGTGACATTGGAGGTCTCGCACATCCACCCGTCCATCTCCTCGTAGACCGGCTTCACGCGCGCAAGCTCCGCCGCAGACGAAGGGACGTAGTCGATGCGCCTGCCGTCAAGCTCGTACGCAACGCATATCCTGATCTTCGGGAACACGTCCATCACGTCCAGCTTGGTGAGCGCCCAATAGTCCACGCCGTTTATCTGCTGCGCGTAGCGCGCGATCACCGCATCGTACCAGCCGGTGCGGCGGGGACGCTTCGTCACAGCTCCGAACTCGTGGCCCCGCTCGGCCATGGTCTTGCCGTCCGCGTCAAGCATATCGACGGCATTGTAGAGCTCCGTCGGGAACGGGCCTTCGCCGACGCGTGTCGTGTATGCCTTGATTACGCCCACTACGCAGTCGATGTCGCGCGGGGAAAGCCCCGATCCGATGCACGCGCCGCCGGACGTAGGATTGGACGATGTCACGAACGGGTAGGTTCCGAAGTCAATGTCGAGCATCGTGCCCTGCGCTCCCTCAAGGAGTATGGACTTGCCCGCCTTCTTCGCCTCGTGCAGCATTGGCACGGTGTCTTTTATGTAAGGGGCGAGCTTCTCCTGTACGACCCGATAGATGGACACAAGCTCATCGGCGTCAAGCTGATAGTCCCTTATGGTGCAGCCGGGGACGGAGATCGAGTCGCCTTCGTCCGCCCGCTCCGACCTGAGCATGCGAAGCTTGGCGTTCGTCTCCTCCACCTGCTCTCGCACGAGGTCAAGGAAGCCGCCGCAGAGCATGTCCCCGCAGCGCAGGCCCGTGCGGGACACCTTGGCGGCATATGCCGGACCGATGCCCCTTCCCGTCGTGCCGATCTTCTTGCCCTTTGCGCGCGCGGCCTCTTCGGCCTTGTCGAGCGCACGGTGGTACAGCATCACCATCTGGGTGCGAGTGGAGATGAAAAGACGGCCCTTCGGCTCCACACCGGTGGCACGCATGGCCTCGATCTCCTCAATGAGATCAAGCGGGTTCATCACAACGCCATTGCCGATCACGCACACCTTGCCCTCGTGCAGGATGCCGCTTGGGATCAGCCTCAGCACACGCTTCCTGCCCTCGGCAATCACCGTATGCCCGGCATTCGACCCTCCCTGATAGCGAACCACCAGGTCGGCCTTGTCCGTAAGGACGTCTATGACCTTGCCCTTGCCCTCGTCCCCCCACTGGGAACCGATCAGAACCGTATTCATCTGATTGTCTGCCTCTTGATTACCTGCCAAACACCCTGCGGAAATGGTCGAGGATCATTGCGACTCCGCCGTCGCCCGTCTCCTTTGACGCCTTCAGCGCACTCTGCGCATACCAGGCCGTCTTGTCGAACTCGTCCATGTTCACCGTATCGGGGCAGAGGGACATCATGAGCGACGTCTCCCCTTCGCCTGCGTGGTCGAACGGGTACTTCGCCAGGACCTTCGCGTCCATGAGCGCATGGTTCTGGATCCATATGAACGGATTGGCGTCAAGGTTGGTGTGGTCGGTGTAGTACGATGCGGAAGACGGATCGCCCCACCATCCGTCGCCCTTCTTCTCCTCCAGGAACTCCATTATCACCTGGCGGCTCGCAAGGCGGAACGCGAGATCCGTAGGCATTCCGGCGGCGAAGTCCTCGCTCTGGTGGTGCACGAACGTGTGGATGTTCCGGAATCCGACGTCAAGCAGCCCGCGGAATATCTGCCTCGCGATCGGCACAAGGGCCTGCGAATCCACGGGGATGGAGCCGCGTCCCTCGCACGGGGCGACGGCACGGGAAGAGGCGCCCCAGTAGAAGCTCGGGAGAATCACCACCTCCGCCTCCTTCTCGTACTCGTAGAGGGCGCGCTCTACCGCAAGCGTATCCATGCCGACGGGCAGATGCTCGGAGTGGTACTCGAGCACGCCAAGTGGGAGGACGACCGGAGTCCTTTTCTTTATGGCCTCGCGGATCTGCGACGGCCGCATGAGTTCATAGCGCATTTCTCAAACCTCCATGAAAGCCGAATTGCGAACCCCGGGGTATTCGGCGATTCGCAATCCGTCCATTCTCCTGTTTCTCAGTTGCAGACCTCGATCGGGCCGTTGAGGCCGATCTGCGACGGCGCGAGGTTCACGCAGCCGTCCTTCGTGATGGCGATCGGCTTCTCCCAGCGGAGGCCGAACGTCGGCGACGTCACGAACGTGTCGATCTGGAACGTCATGTTCGGCGTAAGCTCGTAGTCCGAGATCGTCTCCATCCACGGGGCCTCCACCTCGATGAGCCCGGTGCCGTGGCACGGGCCGTAGAAGTAGTTCGCGCGCTTGCCGTGATCCTCGTAGAACCTGATGAAGTCCTTCGCGACCTGCGAGGCGAGCTTGCCGGGCTTGAGGTTCTCCTCCGTCCAGTAGTGCGCGTCGAGGCCGAACTGCACGAGCTCGCGCTTCTCCGGCGAAAGCTTGCCGCAGCAGACGGGGAGGCCGATGGACGGCGAGTAGCCGCATATCTTCGCGGAGAGGTTCAGCTGGACGATGTCGCCCTCCTGGATCACCCGGTAGCTCGAGCGCGAGATCGCGTGGCGCGTCGAGGCCTCGGCGAAGCAGTACATCGGCAGGCCCTCGTACTCCGCGCCGTTCTCGTAGATGCACTTCTGCGCGACGCCGACGAGCTCAAGCTCCGTCTTGCCGGGCTTCAGCTCCGCCATCACGGCCTTCGTCGCGAGGTCGGTGATGCGCGCGGCCTCGCGGATGCAGGCGATCTCGTTGTCGCTCTTGATGCGGCGAAGCGCAAGCATGATGTCGTCGGCCCACTCGATCGTCGCGTTGGGATAGCACTCGCGGATGCCCTCGAACTGCACGCAGTTGGTGTTGAGCTTGGCGGCGACGCCGATCCTGATGCTCTCGCCCGTGACGCCGAGCTTCCTGAACACGTCCCTGAACGTCTCGCTCTTCAGTTCGGGATACGCCGGGTTCGCGCTCTCGCGGTACTGGTAGACGACGGCGATCCTGTCCATCCAGCTGAAGTCGCCGGCGAACACCTGCGATTCCGGGCCGACCATCAGCATGTACTCGCCGTTCGCCGCGATCGCGACGCCAACGCGCTCGAAGACCGGCCAGAAGTTCGAGAAGTAGCGGGTGTCGGCGTAGTCCGCCTCACTGCCGTTCACGACGAGAACGTCAAGCCCCTTCTCGGCGACCAGCTTCGCCGCGCGGGCGACGCGCTCCTTGAATTCCTCAACGGGTATCTGAATGCGAGCCATTTCCACAATCCTTTCTTTATGTGAGTTTTATGAAACGAAACATGTGCGCTATTTTACCACAAATCATGTCGACGGGAGACGGCAATTATCGTTTTGCGGGTAAATCGCGGTTTGCCATACGGGCCTACGGCGCGTCCCTCCGCCAGAGCCCGGCGACGCGGGCATTGCAGCCGACATCAAGCAATGCCATCTCCGTCCGAGACCTTTCCCGACTCAAGGTGACATATGCGGTTTACAGCCGCCGTGAAGTTATCCGCGCCCTTCAGTATCTCGATGTCGACCCGCAGATAGTAGCAAGGCACAGGGGTTGTCTCAAGCCGAGGGAAGCGCACCGCATCCTTCTCGGTGGTGATAAGCGCCGCCGCGCCAAGGTCTGCGGTCTTGTTCAGCGCGTAGATTATCTCGCTCGTGTCGTACCTGTGGTGGTCCGCATAGCGTTCGCACCATATGACCCTCGCGCCGAGCTTTCGGAGGGAATCCTCGAATCCCTGCGGAACGGCTATGCCGGAAAGCGTAGTGAGAGTCTTGCCTTTGAGCCAATCGAGCGGGTGCTCCTCGCGGCTCCATACGTCCTTCAGGAGCCGGGGCGCGTGGCGGCACTCGATTATCTCGGCCTTGCCGTTGAACCCGCGTATCCGCGCAACGACGTCCTCCGTATCGCCGTCCGACTTCGTGAGGAATATGACGTCCGCCCTCGCAAGATGCCTGGCCGGCTCGCGCAGCACGCCGCGAGGCAGCATGTGCCCGTTGCCGAAAGGGTTCGTCTTGTCGACCAGCACCACCTCGAGCGAATGCTTCAGCCTCTGGTACTGGAAGCCGTCGTCGAGTATCAGCGTGTCGCATCCGAAGCGCCTTATTGCCCACCGCCCCGCCTTCACCCGGTTGCGGTCCACGAGTACGCACACGCCTGGGAGGTTGGATGCGAGCATGTACGGCTCGTCGCCGCCGGTCTCCGCGCCGAGCAGCACGTGCTTCCCGTCCGAAACCACAAGCGGCGGCTCTATGACCTGCGTGAACGCCCGCTTCCACCACGGAGCCTCCTTGCGCCGATACCCGCGCGACAGTATCGCGACCTTGCGCCCAGACGCGGCAAGCTCCCTCGCGAACTTTTCCGTCACAGGCGTCTTCCCCGTCCCCCCCGCCGTCACGTTGCCGATGGATATCACCTGGCACCCCAAGGGGAACCTTCGCAGTATCCCGAGGTCGTAGAACCAGTAGCGCGTGGCCACGACAAGGCGGAACAGGCATGAGAACGCATACAGCGCCGACAGCAAGGCCCTGATCGGGAGCGGCTGGTTCCTGTCCGCCCCCGGCTGCTGGATTATCTTCACGAGATAGTGCTCCAGCCTCTCGATGCCGTTTACCCTGGCCTTCCTCATGCGTCTGCGCCCTGTGCCTTGACTTGCCCCTGCCATGGACGGGTTGGCGCGGGCGGCAGGTCCGTCTTCACGCCGACGAGGGCAATGCCGTGCCTGTTCGCATAGGCCACGACCGCCTCCTTCTCGAGCACGATCTGCCGCCCGGCCTGAAACGCCAATGCCGAGACCCCGGCGGACTTCATTGCCTTGACGGTCTTCAGCCCCATCACCGGCACGTCGAAGCGCATGTCATGCCCCTCTCTGGCCCCCTTGAATATCACAGCCCCCCTGCCGCCAAGCCTCCCGCCACGCCTTATGGCGGCGTTCGTGCCCTCGAAGGCCTCCACGGCAAGCACCATGCCCTCCTTCACGAGAACGGTCTGCCCGACATCGTGCCGCCCCATGTCCCGCACCACCGCCGCACCATGGAGGATGTCCTTCTCCTCTCTGGCATCCGGCCTTCGGATCGTGAGGGGGCCTTCGCCCGGCAGGCTGTCCTCCATGTAGATGGTCGCGGGCAGTACATCCACACCCGCCTTGCCGAACTCCTCCACAAGCTTCCCGAAGATCGTGTGCGCATTCTTGCACGGAAGGGAGTCGAGCCAGGCCTTCACCTCGTCATCGAAACGCGAGCGGAACAGCGACAGGGGGTTGATCTGCCCGGCAAGCACCGCGCCATCGTACCCTTGCGCAGCCACCCAGCGTATCCCGGCCGCTATCTCGCCGATCCCGATGGCATGGACGGAATCCGCGACCCGCATCGTCGCGCGGCTCGTGGACCCCCGCACGGCCAGCACGTCCACCTTCCCGACGCCGGCCCGCTTGGCCCCCCGCACTATGAGCTCGGGGTATAGCCCCGCTCCCGATATGACTATCAAACGCTTCACGGTGTTGAATTATAGCATACCTCAATCGGCCGCGCACCAGGGCATTGGCGGGG
>CAVFWS010000080.1:0-9091 GCA_963626295.1 Clostridium sp. CAG:138 | reverse complement strand
TATCGCTAAACTTGCGTCTACCTCCGCGAACTTGCGTTTAGTTCCGCAAACGACACCTCGACCTTTCGTCGTGTCGTATACCATCTTTACCGAACCTCCTTCACGACGCGGAAGCCGACGGAGTTGTAGGAATGATGCGGATTGCGGCCTTCGCCACGCAATTCCGTCCGGCACGACATGCGGTTTGCGTACCACGAACCGCCCTTGACCGCAAAAGCCTTCTTTCCACGCTCCGCTCCGTTTGTCGCCGTGATTTCCGTTGCTGTCCACTCCCAGCAGTTCCCCCACATGTCAACCGCGCCGCAGGCGGAAAGGGTCGCCTTGTAGGCATCGACCGGCGTCGTATACACGGCATCGATCGGCAACTTGTTCGCATGAGGTTTCTTGTCGGCGATCTCCGGATGCGTATCCTTGCAGTTGAAGTCGGCGTCCTTCGGCATGTGCCCCGCCGCGATTTCCCATTCCTCCTCCGTCGGCAGACGGTAGGTCGCGGACGCATCCTTCCGCGACAGCCAATCGCAATAGGCGACTGCGTCATCGCGCGAAACCCACACGACGGGATGCGACTCCTTGCCCGTCGGACAGATGCCGTCCGACCAGTTGCGCGGCGGCTTGCGCCCCGTCTCCTTCAGGAACTTCGCGTACTCCGCGTTCGTCACGGGCGCGTGGGCGATGAACACGTTCGCGCCGCCGCCAATGAGCGGATGGTAGCCGTCCGCCGCCTCGCGCGCGCCGGGACGGAGGCGCGGGTCGGTGAAGCGGCGCATCGAGCGGGCGACGCGGTTCTCCTTGTCCGCGATGACTTCGCGGACGATCTCCTCCATCTCCTTGATCTTGGATTCGTGCCGTGCCGTCTTCTTCAGCTCCTCGAGCTTCGCCTTCTTGCGCGCGATCACCTTGTCGTAGTTTTCGCGCACCTTCCTCTCCAGCGCAGCGCGGTTCGCCTCTGACGGATCGCGGCGATAGTCCGAGATGAGCCGCTTCGTCTCCTCGTCGAGCGTCGGACGCTCCTTTTCGACGGTCGTGGAGAACCTGTGGAGCTTCGCGCCCTCGGCGGGGGCGCGGCGCGGCGGACGTTCGGATCGTGCGGCAAGGGCGGCAAGACCCGTAAGCGTGACGGCCAAGGCGGTGGCGGCGAATCTCGTTTTCGTGTTCATGTTCGTGTTCCTTTCGGATGTGCTTGATGCGTTATCGTGCCGGACGGAAGCCCTGTGCCTCCACCCCCACATCCCTAAGAACGCATCCGCCGCCGAAAATCTACACAAAACCATATCCGCCAAATTTGGTACAATATGTCGTGATGAATGATGCGAACACATCCGCCTTCCTGGCGCGGGCGTTCACGGAGAACCGCGAGCGTCTCCTTGCGCTTGCCGGGCGCAACCTGAAGCCAGTCCTGATGAAGCGCCTCTCGCCGGAGGACGTCCTTTCCGCGACCTATGAGGCGTGCGCGAAGCGTCTCGCCTACTTCGCGACGCACACGGACGTGCCCGTCTACTTCAAGCTGCGGACGCTCCTGTTCCAGACCTTGGCCGACCTCGAACGCAAGAACCTTGGGGCTGGCGCGCGCGACGCCTACCGCGAAGTGTCCGTCGCCGACGCGCCGCAGGACGAGACGGCCGGCGGCGGGCTCAACTGGGGGCAGTTCGCCGCAGACGTCACGTCGCCCGCCTCGCGCGTCGACCGCGACGAGCGGCACAAGTTCCTCCGTGCCGCGCTGGATGCGCTCTCCGCCGCCGACCGCCAGATCCTCGTCCTCCGCCATTTCGACGGCCTCGGCAACGGCGAGGCGGCCGCCGTCCTCGGCATCGAGCCCAAGGCCGCGTCCATCCGCCACGTACGCGCCCTCGAACGCCTCCAGCGCAAGCTCACGGAGGTCTCGTGCTTTCGCAAGGGACCAAGAGGACTGTGATTTGGTGGAGCACCGGGCGGCAAACGCTTTTCAACGTGGACGCATTGACGCATCCTATGCACTGGGGTCTGCCCACCATAATCACTGACGTCGGTTGGGGGACAACCTCCCTCCCAAGCCACTACCCACTACCAACTACCAACTATCCACTACATTTCTACACTTCTACACGGCTATTTTTCCCGCGACGGCGGCAGGGCAACATATCGTCACTGAAGGACAAGCATTGCCTCAGGATCCTGCGTGACGATCGGCAGCGCGGGTGCTCCTATGCGGAAGCGTGCATCCTCCGCCACCCTCGGAACCGCAAGCGACCACACTTCCGCCTGTCCAGCGGCCTTCTTGCAGCGCAGGATGTCAGGCTTCGTGCTGAAGCCACGCTCCTCAACCGCAATGCCATTGGCATCCAACAATGCCGCGCTCATGGGTTCCTCCGGCTTGAGCATCACGCACACCTCAGAGCCGGAGGCCGGGACGAAGAAATAGTACCGCCGATTGCCCGGCGCAAAAAGCGGAACGCCGCAAGGATATCCGCCTTCCCGATGTCCGGGTCGTGCGACTTGTCGCGCTTTGCCGGGACAGACGGCGGCACGAGCGAGATGGATTGGCCTTCGCCAACGTCAACGTGGCACACGGGGTTGCCCGAGGCATACGTCCTGAGCCGCCCACCTGCGCGTGTCGCGGTCCCTTGCGGACCTTCGGTTCCGAGAGGTGCGCGGCGAGTCGATCCTTTCCATGATCACGGCGGCGCGGCTCAGCGAACTTAAGGCGAGGCTCGCGCGGACGGACGAACCCATCGGCGAGGTCACGCGCCGTCTCGGCTGGGCGAACGAGAACTACCCGAAGAACCTCTTCCGCAAGCGCATGCCGTAAGGGAAGGCTCGAATTAAAAACGGGGAGACCGCCCATGCGACCTCCCCGCTTTCCTTATTCCTCGCGAAGCCCTACTTGGCGTCCACGGGAACGATCGTGACGAACTTGCCGTCCTTGATGAACTTCACCTTGCCGTCCTTGAGGGCGAAAAGCGTGAAATCGCGACCGCATCCGACATTCGCGCCGGGATGGATCTTGGTGCCGCGCTGGCGCACGATGATCGAGCCAGCCTTGAGGAGCTGGCCGTCATAAGCCTTGACGCCAAGGTACTTCGGGTTAGAATCGCGTCCGTTACGCGCTGATGCTGAAGAAGCCATTTCTCTCTACCTCCCCTTAGGCGATCGACTTGACGGTTGCAACCGTGTACTGCTGGCGGTGACCAACGGTGCGGCGCGAGCCCTTGCGGCGCTTCGCCTTGAAGTTGATCGTCTTGACGCCACGCTTCACGCCAACTACCGCGAGGGTCACCGAAGCGCCTTCAACGTATGGCGTGCCAACCTTGAGCGTAGTGCCGTCGGAGACGGCACAAACGGTATTGAGGACAACCTCCTTGCCCTCCTCGGCCTCGATCTTTTCAATCTCGACCGTGTCGCCGACCTTGACAAGCACCTGCTTGCCGCCGGTTTCCAACACTGCGTATGCTTCCATTGCGTTTTCCTTTGGATGTTACATCCCCTTTCCGTGAGGAAAGACTGATTTCCTCGAAAAGAGGGCACGTATTGTATCAAAATCCGTCCTTTTGCGCAAGCGCCAGCAGTTCCCCGGCATGACGCCGCGCCACGGAGGCGGCGCGTTCGCCGCCAAGCATCCTGGCGATCTCCTTCACGCGGGCGTCGCCGGACACCTCCCGTATGGCGCTTCGCGTCCGCCCGCCGGACACGGATTTCGCCACCACGAGATGCCGGCATCCGTACACTGCGGACTGCGGAAGGTGCGTTATGGCTATCACCTGATGGTGCTTCGCCACCGCCAGCAGCTTCTCCCCGACCGCATGGCCAGTCTCGCCGCCAATGTTCGAGTCGATCTCGTCGAACACAAGCGTAGATATCGAATCCCGCTCGGCGATCACGGCCTTGAGCGCGAGCATCACGCGCGCAATCTCGCCCGTGGATGCGATTTGCGCAAGCGGACGCGAGGACTCGCCGGGGTTGGGCTCGAACCTGTATACGATGCCGTCACAGCCGCTCGCATCCGGTTCATGCGGCTCGATGCCTACCGAAAAGCCCGCCTGGAGGAACCCGAGATCCCGCAGTTCGGCCGTCACGGCGGCGGCAAGTTTCGCCGCCGCCTTCCTTCGCATGGAGGAAAGCGCATCGCCGGCCTTGCGCACGGATTTCTCGGCGGCCTCTATCTGGACGTCAAGCTCCCTGATCTTCCCGTCGCGGTCCTCAAGGTCGGCAAGCTTCTGCGCCCGCCTGTCGCGCAACGCCAGGACATCCGCCACGGTGGCGCAAGCGTACTTGCGCTTGAGCCTGCGCACGAGCGATATCCTGTCGTCCAGCGCCTGGAGCACGGCGGGGTCGGCGTCTATCAGGCTCACCGAGTCAGCGACCGAGCGGGATAGCTCCTGCACGGACGTTATCACCTTCTCAAGCTCATCGCCCCACTCGTTCGCCGGGGCGTGGTATTTCGCCATCTCGCGGATGCGCCCTTCCGCAAGGATCAGCAGGTCTGCGGCGGAAGTCCCGCAGGCGTCTCCGCCATACGAAACGCCGCCCTCTCCCGAAAGGGCGGCGTTTGCCGCATTTGCGGCCTCGACGATCTCCGATGCGTGGGCGGCCGCCTCGTGGCGCGTGGCAAGCGGCTCCTCGTCATCCTCGGAAAGGCTTGCGGCGTCGATCTCCTCGATTGAACCGCGAAGCCGCTCAACCTCGTCGGCGACATCCACGGCGCCGGCGAGCCCGGCCCGTCTGGCCCTGAGATCCGAAAGCCTGCGCCACTCGGCGGAATACGCCCGCAGATCGACCTTCCCGTAGCGGTCAAGCGCATCGCGCTGGAAGTCCTCGTCGACGAGCGAGCGGCGGTCATTGGGGCCGTGTATGTCAACGAGCCTGTCGCCAAGCGTCCGAAGGGTCTGCACCGACGACGCAGAATCGTTTATCCACACGCGGCTGCCTCCGGTGGCGGAAATGACCCGGCGCACGAGCAGCACGCCGCCCTCGCACGCCGGCAGACCCTGCTCGTCAAGGAGCGCGTCGGCATCGCCCGGATCGAACTCCGCCTCTATGCGGGCCTCCTTGCACCCGTCGCGGACCGAGCTTGCGTCCGCCCTCGCGCCAAGCGCAAGCGTGAGCGCCCCCATGAACACGCTCTTGCCGGCGCCCGTCTCGCCGGTTATCACGGTCAACCCGTCGCCAAACGTCGCCTCGGCATGCTCGACGATGGCCAGATTATCGACTTTCAAACGTTTCAGCATAGCATAAGGAAGGATGTTCGATTCCCATGAAGCAAGGACAGCTCACATGACGCGCCATTATACCACAATCGTCGGGCTACTGGCCGCCGCGCTCGAATGCAAGGCAGCACTTGAACCTTCCGCACGTCCCATTCATGGACATGGCGGATGCCGCGCACCTGCCTGGAGACATGCGCTGCGGAAAGCGTTTCTGCCAGCTGCAGCAGCAGCACACGCGTCCACACGGGCCAAGCCCGCCAAACTCCGCGACCTCATCGCGCGGGCCGATGGCGCGTATGCTCACATCCACGCCATATAGCCTTTTCAGGAAATCCTGTGCGCCGGAGAAATCCGGCTTTGCGCTATCCGAGACATACTTGACGAACAGCCGCCTCTGCCCAAACGACAGCCTGACGAAGGCAATGCGCAGATCCGGGGCATTCCTTACCTTGCCTATGAACGCCGTACGCATCGCTTCCGCGAGTTTCACGTTGTCGGACATGATGCGCTCATCCTGCCCAGACAGCGGACGCACCAGCCGGAACTTCGGCAATTTCGTCCCATGCCTCTGCGGGTCATGCGGCTCGACGCACACCACGCATCCTACGTCCTCGCCATAGTCAAGCGACACAACGAACCGTCCCGTCGTGTCGGCCGTGACGGCTCCATCCCGCATCAGGCCATCCTCGACGCGCACGAGGAACTGCCCCCTCTCGGGCATCTGCACCCTTGCGACGAGAATGTGCTGGCCGGCGTTCATCCTGGCACCCTACGCGAACCTTGCGCGATCCATGAAAAACGAAAGCACGGCCAATTCGTTCATGTTGCAGTCGAAGGAATGCGCCATGTCCTCGACCGCCTCTATGTTCCGATAGGCCGCATATCCGGGCGCGGCCCGCATCTTCCGGGCGAAGAATTCCATCACCGTAAAAAGGAAATCCCGCCTGTATTCGCGGTAGCGGGACGAGACGAGCGCGTCGCATTCGGCGTCGGAGAGCTCCGTCCCCTCCTGCTCGGACGCCTTGAGTTCCGCAGACACTTCGCGTTCGGCGGCATCCTTCAGCTCCGCAAGGACGGCGGCAAGGCGATCTGCGCAGGCGGCCTTGCTCAACAGTCCGGCTTCAGTCGCATCCGCAAGCCCGGGAGCGGATAGCGCACCGAACACGTTTGTGCGCCATGGCTCGGGAAGGAGATGCTCACGGGCGTCAGGGAGGTCTATCCGCTGGCAGCGCGAGACTATCGTCGGAAGCAGTTGTTCGGGCGCCTCCGTCAACAGGAGAAACACCGTCTTCGGCGGAGGTTCCTCAAGCGTCTTCAGGAACGCATTTGCGCTCGCCTCGTTCAGGCGATCCGCCCCGACCAGCACACCGGCCTTCCATCCACCCGAAAACGAGGTCTGCGAAATCGGGGCTATCAGCTTTTCATGTATGGCCGATACCGACACGATCCTGGACTTGAGCTCCGGGAAGAGCCAATGGATATCCGGATGCCTCTTGAGCCCATCGTCGCCAATGCCCGGGAACAGGTCCCGAAGCACCAGATACGCAAGCTCCAGCGCCATGCCGCGCACGCCCCCAATGACAAGATAGCCATGGGCGATGCGTCCGTTTCCTATCGCGGTCGCAATCAGAGAATGGGCCGAATCGAGTTCCATACCTTCTCCGCCACCTCGTCAACGGTTCCGTCCGCCGAAATCACCGAGAACCGGTTCGGCTCCGCAGCCGCAAGCTCAAGAAAGCCCTTTCTCAGGCGCGCGTGGAAATCTTCGCCGGCGCATTCCATCCGATCCGCAACCGTGTGCGTAGCCGCCTCTCTCGCCCGCAGACGCAACGATGCGACTTCCGGCGACACGTTCAGGAGTACCGTCCTGTCAGGGACTAGCCCGCCAGTGGCGAAGGCGTTAAGCCGCCTGAGTTCGGCGAGATCGAAGCCCCGTCCATACCCCTGATACGCAAACGTGGAATCCGCAAACCTGTCGCAGAGAACCCATTTCCCGGATGAGAGCGCCGGACGCAGCACGCTTTCGACGAGCTGTGCGCGACTTGCGAGAAACAGGAGCGTTTCGGCGCGGGCATTGGGCGGATCCTCCAGTTCCTCGCGCACAAGCGACCTGATGCGCTCGGACAATCCAGTCCCGCCAGGCTCGCGCACCAGAACCGCATCCTTGCCGCAGGCGCGGAGGCGATCGGCCAGCAGACGGATCTGGGTGCTTTTCCCGCACCCCTCTCCGCCCTCGAACGTGATGAACCGGCCTTTCACGCCAAAGCTCCAGACGCAGGCTACGCCTTCTTCATCTGCGGGAACAGAACGACGTCCCTGATGCCGTCAACGCCCGTAAGCAGCATCACAAGGCGGTCCATGCCGATGCCGAGTCCGCCGGTGGGCGGCATGCCGCACTCAAGCGCGGAGATGAAGTCCTCATCTATCTTCTCGGTATCTTCACCGGCCTGGTTCTCGAGCGCCTTCCTCTGCTCAAGCGGGTTGTTCTGTTCGGTGTAGCCCGGACAGAGTTCGCGCCCACCGACGACGAACTCAAACACATCGACGAGCCTGGGATCGTCCTCGCAGGCCTTGGCGAGCGGAACGAACTCATGCGGAAGGCGCGTGACAAACGTCGGCTGGCGAAGCGTCTTCTCGATCATCTTGTCGTACACCTCATGGGTGAGCATGAGGGAAGTGGCCACATCGTCAAGCTCCAGATTGACGTTCTCCGCCTTGCCGGCGGCCTTCGCCTTCTCCATCTGGACCTCGAACGGAAGATCGAACCAATCCTCGCCCATTTTCGCCTTGACGAGATCATTGTAGGAGACCCGCCTGTACGGCGGAGTGAAGTCTATGACCTCCTTCGCCTCTCCGTATTCTATCTGCCTCGTGCCGATCACCGTGTCGCAAAGATGCGGGATCAGCCCCTCGATGATGTTCTCCATCGACGTGCGGTCGCCATACGCCTCATAGACCTCAAGCACGGTGAACTCCGGGTTGTGGCTGCGGTCAATGCCCTCATTGCGGAAATCCTTGCCGAGCTCAAACACCTTGTTCATGCCGCCGACAAGAAGCCGCTTGAGGTAGAGTTCCGGGGCTATGCGCAGAACCATGTGCTGGTCAAGGGCGTTGAAATGCGTCTCGAACGGCTTGGCGGCGGCGCCGCCGGCCTGCCCCTGGAGTATGGGAGTCTCAACCTCGTAGAAGCCCTTGCCCCAAAGGTATTTGCGGGTCTCCGCAAGGATCTTCGACCTGGTGAAGAAACGGCTCCTCGACTCGTCATTGGTCATCAGATCCAAATAGCGGCGGCGATAGCGCTCCTCCTGGTCGGTAAGGCCATGGAACTTCTCCGGCGGCTGCTCAAGCGCCTTTGCGAGGAGTTCCCAATCCTTGACGACGATGGACTTCTCACCGCGCTGGGTGGTAAAGAGATCACCCTTCACGCCAATGATGTCTCCGAGGTGCAAAAGCCTGAAGCCGGAAAAGAGGCGTTCGTCGAGCTGGTCGCGCCTGAATATGAGCTGGAACCTGTCCGTACCGTCATTGATGGTGCAGAAGTTCATCTTGCCCATGCGACGGATCATCATGAGGCGTCCGGCGGCATGGACTTCCCTGCCCTCCTCGAACTCGGCACGGATCTTGTTCAGGTCGTCATGCGGATAGGCACGACCATAGGGGCGAAACCCAAGCCTCTCAAGTTCCGCCATCGCGGCCAAACGGTTCTCGCGATATTCGTTTGTCTCAACCTCCATGTCCTCTCCTCCCTCGAATCCGCAAGTCCGTCTTGGCGGTTAGAAAAAAGAAAAAGAGCCGGCGGCGCCCTACTCTCGCGCGGGCGAGTCCCGCACTACCCTCGGCGAAGGGGCCCTTGACTTCCGTGTTCGGAATGGGAACGGGTATTGCAGCCCCTCTATGGCCACCGGCAGAAA
>CAVFWS010000079.1:0-9409 GCA_963626295.1 Clostridium sp. CAG:138 | reverse complement strand
CTCCACGGTGACGAGGTCGCCGGGATGCACCATGGATGGCGCGGCGCCCTGCCTAAGCCTGAACGATCTGCCGATTGCCCCGCTGAATTCGGCGGGACGCCCCTCCTGCGGCAACGGCCGCACCGACACGCTTGCCGCCGTGACGTCGATCCTGAACGGCTGGTTGACGACTCGTCCGGACGAAATCATGTTCCCGTTGGTTATGCAATATGTGCCGGAATATACGCCCGACACCGCAAGCTCGGCGCCGTTTGTCGCCGCCTCAAGGAACGTGACCGGCAGCCTGAACACATTCTGCGCATCGCCCAAGAACTTTCCGGTGGTGCAATTCCCGGATATCTTCGGCTGAACCTTTACGGACCGCGGATCGATTTTCACGGATCCCGGATCCAGCGTCAAAACCAGATCCACGGATTCCCCAACCATGACTTCGCGAGACGCAAACCCGGCTTTCGCGCCGATCGGGCACGCCCCTTCCCGCATCGCCGGCATCATCGGCATATCGTCGAAGAATCCGGCGAACGGGTTGCGTCCGCCAAATAGCGACGCATTTGCCGCGTTCGCGATGCCGATCGCAACCGCAATGGCGGAGAGTCTGCGCCCTGCCTTCAGGGCAACCCAGAAAAGGCCCGCCAACGCCAGGAACGCGCACCCCGAGAAAAGGATTCTCCCCGTCATCGACAACCTGTACCAGAACGGGAACATGATGCGCGGCAGAGGCAGGTCCGCCCGCGGATCGTCCCTCAGCCGCGCTATCGCAGCCCGCATGCCCCGCTCCGTAGCGGCTGTCGCACCCGAAATGCGCTCTGCCCTGCCATACGCCGAGAGGGCTTCCCTCTGCCGCCCCGCCATTACATACAGGGATCCGAGGTTGGAAAGGTGTACGGCCTTGAATCCCGAGTCGTAGGACATGGCCCCACTCCCGTCCCGGTCAAGCATATCCACAAAAGCCGCGTACCTTTCCGCTGCCGCCGCAAATTCCGGCTCGTCCTCCGCCCTGCACGCAAGCGCAAGCGCGTGCCTCAGCGTGAAATTGCGGACCTCGAACGGGATGTCCAGGCCATCCGGCATCGGAAACCCATCCTGCCCGCCGTCATCCGCAGTCTCCAATGCGACCTGCGCCCCGGCCTTTACCTGCACGGGAATGGGCGCCGTGCCGACGGTTCGGTACGAACGCGACGCGATGTCAAAGAACGACACCTCTATAGAGGGGAACTCTACCGTGCCGGCCTTAAGGGCCCTTACGCGCCACGTGAAGCGCTTTGAATTCTCGTCCGCATCCGCCTTGCGGGACGCAAGGTCTATCCTGAACGGGGTGCCGCGGAACGCCGCCGCGAGCGATTTCGGGGGATACACCATCGAGGGGTCCGTGGCCCCCGTCACCTCGAGGGTGAGCAGCAGCGGATCGCCGGCCGTGCAGACATTCGCGTCAAGGCTTGCCGAAACCCCGAACTCTCTCGACAACGCGCCACAATACGACTTTGGCCTGCCATCTTCGGGCGGCGAAACGACATTGAGCCGGGCAATGCCAGACCTGTAGTCGGCGGTCTGGGTCACAAAGCCAAACATCCCCGTCCTGATCGGCACCGAGATGGACACGGGGCCAATGGCCATCGTCCCCGCCTTCTCCGCCTTCAATGGGACCTTGACAGTGTAAAGCCATGCGTTCGTGCCATCGAGCGACGACCGCTCGCACGTCATCGCAAGCCGCTCGCCCTGCGGAATGAAGTCCGCGCCAATGCTCGGCGTGTGCGGGAAGCGCCTTTGGGTGAATATGCTGACGGTCGCCTCGGCGGACTCCGTAAGGACCACGTCATCCGGCTCGACCGATAGCCTTACCTGCGGAGTGAACGCGGTCGCCACGATCGGCAACGCCGCAAGGGGAATCGACGCCAGACGCCTCATTGGAACACCACTACCGAAACGCTCCGCCCCGGGTCAAGCTTCGACCCCACGCCAAGCGTAACGCGATTCGTGGACGCGGAGGATACCTCTGCCATGCCGCCAAGCTGGGAAAGAGCCTCCTTCAGGCGCGCATCGCGCAAGCGCTGGTGCCTGCCCTCGTTGACCGAGATGCCAAGCAGGATGCCGCCCGCAAACGCGACAAGCGAAAGAAGCGAGACCGAGGCGAAGATGAGGATCGGATGGCGCGACCTGGCCACCTTCAGCTCGGCCTCCGCCCTGTCCCTCGCGGCCTGCAGGCGGCTCCGCTCTATCTCGAACGCCTCGCGTTCAAGCTTCAGGCGCTCTTCGGCGAGCGCGGCAACGGATACCGCCTCTTCGGCCATACGGATTACTTGACCTCGTGGCACCAGCCGTGCGCATCGGGAAGCACCCCGTACTGTATGCCCTGCACGGTATCGAAGAGCTTCTGCAGATGCGGCCCGACCGCATCCGGTTCGCTGATCCTGATGACTTCGCTTCCGCGTGTGATTTCCCACACGGGCGTGACCACAACCGCCGTTCCGCAGGCCGCGACCTCGGAGAATTCCCTGATCTCACCATACGGAATCCTGCGGCACTCCACCTTCCATCCAAGGTCGGCGGCGCACTGCTTCAGCGACATGTTCGTGATCGACGGAAGCACGGAATGGCTGTCCGGCGTGACATATGTGCCATCCGCCTTTATCCCCAGGAAGTTGGACGTGGAGAACTCCTCGACGTACTTGTGCTCCTTCGCGTCAAGGTAGAGCTCCACGGGCCAGCCCTCCTTCTTCGCCTTCTCGTGGGCGAAGAGCGAGGCGGCATAGTTTCCGCCGACCTTGACATCGCCCATGCCATGCGGAGCCGCACGATCCCAGTCGTCAAGTATCACGGCGCGGACAGGCTTCAGCCCACCCTTGTAGTATGCCCCAACAGGCATCACCATCATCAGGAACGTGTACTCCTTTGCGGGTGCGACGCCGATCTGCGGACCGGTGCCGATCAGCAGCGGACGGATGTACAGCGACCCGCCCGTCCCGTACGGCGGCACATACTCGATGTTGGCCTTCACCACCTTCTCGGCGGCCTCGACAAACATCTCGACCGGCACCGGAGCCATCACGGTGCGCTCCGCGGTGCGGTGCATGCGCTCCGCATTCCCCTCTGGACGGAATATCACAACCTTTCCGTCCTTCTGCCGAAACGCCTTCATGCCCTCGAAGCACTGCTGCCCGTAATGGAGGCAGCTCGCGCCGATGTGCATTGTTATGTATGGATCCTTTACGAACTCCGCCTCTCCCCACTTGCCGTCCCGCCACACGTAGCGAACATGGCAGTTCACGTCCGAAAAACCGAATCCAAGACTTTTCCAATCAATGTTTGGCATATTGCACCTTTCTTTGGTTTTGGAATTATACCACAAATCCTATCGGACAGAGACCGGCGAGACCTTTACGGAAACGGGATGCCCATTGATGTCCACATCGGCGGCGCCCTGCGCGGAATCGAACCGCAACGCCGTAGTCAGCGTCTCGTTCATCACGTAGTCGCGATGCGATTCCAGCGCGGACCTTACCTCGTCATCGCAGCCGACGCACAGCTCGATGCGCTGGGTGACCTCGAAGTCCGCCTCCTTGCGCATGGACTGCACCCGCGAAACGAACTCGCGCGCCAGGCCCTCCGCGACAAGTTCAGGCGAAAGGGTCGTCTCAATCCCTACCACAACTTCGCCCTGCGAGGCGACCACGAGCCCAGCCTTCGGCGTTCGCGTGACGAGCACGTCCTCGGCCGTCACCTGCACCCCTTCCAGGACTACGGCGGAAGATTCGCCGCCCTTGCCTGAGCAGAGCCTTACCACCTCCGGCGATCCGCCCGCTATCGCCGCGGCGACCGCCTTCATCTTCGGCCCGCACTTCTTGCCGAGCGTCTTGAAGTTCGCCTTGCAGGAGATGTCGCACAGCTCCGTCTCGTCGGCGACGAACACCACGGACTTGACGTTGAGCTCATCCTCAATGAGGCTTTCGAGCCCCGCCACGTCTCCGCCCGCGATCTTCAGCGCGGACAGCGGCTGGCGCACCTTGAGGTCGTTGTCGGCCCGCAGCCTGCGGCCAAGCTCGACGGCCGTCTGCACATCGGCCATCCGCCTTTCGAGCGCAAGGTCGCGAGCGGCGGCGTTCGCCGTCGGGAACGAGCAGAGGTGGACCGACTCGGGATCGCCTTCCCCCCTGAGGTTGCGGTATATCTCCTCGGCCATGAAAGGCGTGAACGGGGCCGCGACCTTCGCGAGCTGCACCAGCACATAGCGCAACGTGCGGTATGCGCACAGCTTGTCGCCGTCGTTCTGCGACTTCCAGAAGCGGCGGCGCGAACGGCGGATGTACCAGTTCGTGAGGTCTTCGATGAACTTCACGAACGGGCGCACCGACTTCTGCAGGTCGTAGGCGTCCATGGCCGCAGTGACATCGGCTATCAGCGTCTCCATCGACGAGACTATCCACCGGTCGAGGACGTTTTCGGATTCCGGATACGCGACCTCGCTATCGTCAAACCTGTCGACGTTCGCGTATGTCACGAAGAACGAATATGCGTTCCACCACGGGATGAGCAGGTCGCGCATGAGCTGCTTCACGCCATTCTCGGAGAACTTGAGGTTCTCTGCGCGGACGACCGGCGAGTAGATGAGATACAGGCGAATGGCATCCGCGCCGTATGTGTTGAGCATCATCGTCGGGTCGGGATAGTTCTTGAGCCGCTTGGACATCTTCTTGCCGTCTTCGGCGAGGACCAGCCCATTCACGATCACGTTCCTGTACGGCGCCTTGTCGAAGAGGCACGTCCCAAGCACCATGAGGGTGTAGAACCATCCGCGGGTCTGGTCAAGCCCCTCGGCGATGAAATCTGCGGGGAAGATGTCCGCGATGTGCGGCTCGCCATTCTCGCCCATGTAGTGCTGCTGCGCGTACGGCATCGAGCCGGACTCGAACCAGCAGTCAAGCACCTCCGGCGTACGGTGGTACGTCTTGCCGTCCTTCCTTATCACGATCCTGTCGATGTGGTGCTTGTGCAGGTCAGTGACCTTCTCGCCCGACAGTTCCTCGAGCTCCCTGACGGACCCTACGCATATCATGTCCTTCGGATCGTCGTCGCTTATCCACACCGGGATGCAGCTGCCCCAGAACCTGTTGCGCGATATGTTCCAGTCGCGGGCCTCGCCGAGCCAGTTCCCGAAGCGCTTCTCGCCCACGTAGTCTGGGGTCCAATGCACAGTGGCGTTGTTCCGCGCAAGCCGCTCGTGTAGGTCCTCGACCCTCACGTACCAGGCGTCGATGGCGCGATACACGAGTGGGGTGTCCGTCCTGTCGCAGAATGGGTATGCGTGCACCATCGTCGCCTGATGGACAAGCTTTCCCTCGGCCTTCAGGCGGCGGATGATGTCCTTGTCGCAATCCATGCAGAATCGGCCCTCGTACTCGGGTATCTCCGCCGTGAAATTGCAGGAGGAGTCGAGCGGGTCCACGAATGCCTTTAGCCCGGCCTCCTGGCAGACGCGGAAGTCGTCCTCGCCGTATGCCGGGGCGATGTGCACGATGCCCACGCCATCGTCCGTGGTGACGTAGTCGTCGTTGAGCACCCTGAACGCGCCGTTTGCCCTCTCTGCGGCATAATACGGGAAGATCGGCTCGTACGACATCCCCCTGAGGGCCGCGCCCTTGCAGCGCATGACGACCTCGCACTGCTCCGGCTTCTTGAACACGTGCTGGAGTCTGGCCTCGGCCATGAGGTACACGGGGCGCTCCGGATCCGTGAGGTCACGCACCGCCACATAGTCGATCTTCGCGCCAACGCACATCATCAGGTTCTCCGGGAGCGTCCATGGCGTGGTCGTCCACACGAGGAGATACACGGACCTCTCTTCGGAAAGGAGCCTCCTCATCTCGTCGCTCTCGGCGGCGATGGCCTTCGTGCGCACCGTGACGGTCTGGGCCTGCACGTCCTTGTAGTTGCTGCCGGCCTCGAAGTTCGACAGCGGCGTGGACAGCTTCCACGAATACGGCATGATGCGGTGGCTCCTGTAGACGCGCCCCTGGTTCCAGAGCTGCTTGAATACCCACCAGATGGTCTCCATGAACCCCGGGTCCATCGTCTTGTAGTCGTGGTCGAAATCGACCCATCGCCCCATGCGCGTCACGGTCTTGCGCCATTCGCCCACATACTTCAGCACCATGGAGCGGCACTGCTCGTTGAACCTGTCTATGCCCAGCGCCCTTATCTCCGGCGCCCCTGCGACGCCAAGCGCATCCTGCGCCAGCGCCTCGATCGGGAGCCCGTGCGTATCCCACCCGAAGCGGCGCTCGACGTACTTCCCGCGCATCGTCTGGTATCTCGGGACAATGTCCTTGATCGTCCCGGCGAGAAGGTGCCCATAGTGGGGCAGCCCCGTCGCGAACGGAGGGCCGTCGTAGAACCTGTAGCGCTCTCCGCCCTCATTCTTCTTCAGCGACTTGAGGAACGTGCCGTCCTTCTCCCAGAACGCGAGGATTTCCTCCTCCATCTTCGGAAAGGCAACCTTGTTTGAAACGGGCTTGAACATATGTCGAACCTCTCTTCCCTTCAATCGGACCAGGCGATCAGGCGCCATGGCGACGCATCTGTCGGGTCACTACGGTCGCCTCTACGGTATCGCCCGAAGCCGCAATCGGCGCGGGCGTGTACTTCTTGCGGATGTACCACATCTGCACTATCGAAAGCACCTGGCTGAGGGTCCAGTAAAGCGACAGGGCAGACGGGAACGAATAGAACATCACAAGCATCATCACGGGCATGATGACCATCATCATCCGCTGCTGCTGCTTGTCGCCGGTGGATGGCGTAAGGGCGGACTGCAGCGCCATCGTGGCGGCCATCAGGATCGGAAGTATGTTCAATCCGCCGACGAACGAAAACAGGTTCGGGAACAGGTTCTCCGGCTCGGAAAGGTCGGCGATCCACAGGAAGGGGGCGTAGCGCAGCTCGACGGCCGAGCGCAACACCGTGAACAGCGCGATGAACACCGGGATCTGGACGAGCATGGGCAGGCAGCTCGCCATCGGGTTCACCTTGTTGTCGCGGTACAGCGCCCACGTCTCCTGCTGGAGGCGCTGCGGATTGTCCTTGAACTTCTCGCGTATCTCCTTCATCTTCGGCTGAAGCTCGCTCATGCGGCGCATCGACACCGTGGACTTGTGCGTAAGCGGCCAGAACACGAGCCGGACGAGTATGGTAAGCAGTATGATGCCTATGCCGAAGCTCGGAATCCACGAATGGAAAAGGTTCAGCACCCACACGAGCGGATAGCATACCCAGCGCCACATCCCGAACTCCATCACGTCGCGCATGCCGAGGTCCCAAAGCAGCGCCTGCCTCTTCGGCCCGGCGTAGAACGTATAGGAGCGGGACCGCGCCGTTCCGGCAAGATTGACCTTGGCGGACACGCTCTTGAGCACATAGTCGCGCATGGCGGCGTCGCGGGTCATCGCCGCGGTGAATCCGCCGGCGGCTTCGCTCATGCCGCAGATCGCCGTGACGAAGAATCTGTTCTTCACCGCCACCCACGAGCACGCGCCGGGCACGGGCACCTCGGTAGAGACCTCCATGCCCGCCGCGCTTTTCTTGCCGGAGCAGCCGCCGGACGATGCCACGAGGAAGCTCTTCAGCGGCTCCTCCTCGCCATAGTGCATCACCCTGCCGCCCTTGGGGTCAAGCGCCCACGAATCTACGGACAGCAGGTCGTTCTTGCCCAAGCCCATGGTCATCACGCCGAGCGACACGGAGGACGGCATTGCGTTCGATGCGATCGCCTTCTCCTCGACCTGCATCTGGAAGCCGCCGTTGAGCGTAATGCGGCGCTCCATGGACGCACCGCGGAAAAGCACGGAATCCGGACTCGACTCGGCGATGTCGAAGTCGCCATCTGCCGCAAGGGCGGGAGAGTCCGCGAAATCAAGCCTGACGGGGGGATTGCCATCCGAGATCTTCCCGCAGTCCCTCGCATATTCAAGGAGGGTCACGCTCTTCACTGCGGCGCCATGCGTGGAAAGGACGACGACCTCCTGTGCATTCGAAAGCGTCACGAGCCTTTCCGGGCGCACATAGGAGGCCTTCGCGGCCGCTTCCGGGACATTGGCTTCAGGCGGACCGTCCACTTTGGACTGTGCCGCCGGCATAGCCGCCGGAGCATTTGTCTGGGGCGCCGCGACGGGCGCAACCTGCCGTGAGGCCATCGCCGTGCGGGCCGCCTCCGCCGCCTTCTTCTGCTCGCTTACGGAATGCCACAGCCACCCGGCCAGGCACAGGCCGAGCAAAACCGCAATAAACTTCTCTTGCTTGTTCATCTTCTCACCCTCTCAACTTCTCAACCTTCAACCTCTCAACTTCCCAAAGGCGGCACCGGATCGTATCCACTGCGTCCGAACGGATGGCACCTCAGCAATCGCCGGAGCCCAAGCA
The DNA here is from genome assembly GCA_963626295.1 of Clostridium sp. CAG:138. Classification (GTDB taxonomy): domain Bacteria; phylum Verrucomicrobiota; class Kiritimatiellia; order RFP12; family UBA1067; genus UBA1731. Next base: position 1,000 of record CAVFWS010000079.1, on the reverse strand, counting down.
GCGTCCCCTTCGCCGCGCCATGAATCCGAATCGCCTCTATCATGTAGTTCGAGCAGCTTGGCTCGAACCGGCAGCAGCCGGAAAAGAGCGGACTCAACGAGACCTGGTAGGCCCTGACGAGGAGTATCAGCAGCGTCCGCACATCCACCTCAACTCTGCCATGACATCCTTGGTCTTCCGTCCAGCAAGGCTCGACCTGCCGACGAGAACCCAATCGCAATCGGGCGGCATCTCGTCGGCCAGAAGGCGGTATGCCTCCCGCATCAGGCGCTTGGCGCGGTTGCGGTCCACGGCATCGTGGAAACTCTTCTTGGAAACGACAACGCCGGCTTTGCGGCCGGCGTTTGGATGCCGAAGCACCCATGCGGACATGAGGCGTCCCTTTAGGACGCGCCCCGACTCGAAGACGCTCTTGTACTTCGCTCCGGGGAGCCGCGTAGACATCGCCGCATTCCTTAGACCTGGGTCAGGCGCTTGCGCCCCTTCGCGCGCCGGGCCGCGAGAATCTTACGGCCACCTTTCGTAGCCTTGCGGGCACGGAAGCCAATCTTGCGCGCGCGTTTCACCTTGGAGGGCTGCCACATCATCTTCATGTCATCATTCCTTTCGTCTTCTGAAAAAATTGAGAGTTGATTATATCATTTAACGGATCTAAACGCAAGCAACGATTCGCGGCCACGCCACCGCCAATACCGCCGCAACCGCATACCCCACAAGCACCAGCCAGAGCAGGCGATCCGTAAGGAGTACCTTCTCCGGACGATCCCCGCCCCCTTCCCGGTAGACGAGCGATATGTATCGCCCGATCCCCAGCGCCACAAACAGGCTCGTGAACGCAAGGCCGGGGAACCGATGTCCCATCGCGGAACGCAACGTGTAGCAGAGGTATTCGGCGACGGAGGCGACTGCCGCAACGAGGATGAGGGCGTTCAGGATCCCCTTCCTGTATCCGGCAAGGGCCTTGCGCGTACCGGCATGGTACACCAGCTCGTGATGCCTC
>CAVFWS010000078.1:0-9610 GCA_963626295.1 Clostridium sp. CAG:138 | reverse complement strand
CTCTCCACAACTGAACCCTCTAAATTGATAAATCAACAAATCTCCAAATGCAATCGAAAATCGCAAATCGAAAAATCGTAAATCCCCCAATGCAATCGCAAATCGTAAATCCCAACTATCAACTCTCCGGCATCGGATACACCTTCACGAACGCATCTTCCTTGAGCCTCGCGATCCACTCGTCGTACGCCTTCTTGGCGGCGGCGCGGCGCACGTTCCAGGCGATCTTGTCGTATGCCTCCGCGAACGTCATTTCCTTCGAGTCCACCGCGGACTCCTTCTTCACGATGAAGCCCCATCCGTCAAGGTCGATCATCTCCGAGACCATCCCCACCTTGAGCCTCGCGATCTCCGAGGCGATCTCGGGGCGGAACGCCTTGTCCGGGTTCACGTCCTTCCAGAGTCCGCCATCCTTGGCGTGGGAATCCGCAGAGTACATCACGGCGAGATCCGAGAAGCTCTTCCCCGCGGCAATCTCCTCCAGTATCTGGGCGCCGCGAGTCTTCACGCCCGCCGTGCCGTCGCCCGGCTCCGGCGGCTTGAGCAGTATCACGCGCACCGTGGCCTTCGGCTCTACCTTGTACCGCTCCGGGTGGTCTCGGTATTCCCTCTGCATGGCGGCGGGCGACGCGGTGACGTACTGCTCGACCATCTGCTGGCGCATCCCGCGGACTATGAGGTCCTCCTTTATCGTACCCCGGTACTCCGTCATCGGGACCTTCCCCTTGGCCAGCTCCTCCTCCAGCCTGTTCATGTCCCCGCCGAACATATCGTGCACGATCTCGCGAATCTGGTTGTCGACCACCCACTCGGGGATCTCCATCTTCTTCGCGGCGGCGGCCTTCAGGATGAGGCGACGGTCGATGAGGGAATCGAGCGCGGCGCCGTAGAGGGTCTGCATCTCGGATTCGTCGCCCGGCCGGGCGCCGGGGTTCCTGCGCAGCTCCGCCATCACGTCCCCAACCGTGATTATGCTCGAATCGACGCGGGCCGCGACGCCGTCCAGCCTTGCGGCGAAAGCCGGGGCCGACAGCGCGATGGCCATGACAAGAAGAACGTGTATCATTCCGACACCTTTACGTAAGAGTTTCCGTTGAACGTGTATTCCCTGCCCGTGCAGAGCCAGGTGGTGAGCTCCTTGAGGTTGTCCTCCCTCGCACCGTTCGGGAGCATGAGCTTGACGCAATGCCCGTCCGCGAAGGCCACGTGGGCGCTGTAGTTCTTGCCGGACCTGTGGTTGAAGCCGATCGTCTCGCTGACCCCGGAGCCCGCCCTGTTCGCCTTCTCGTTCTCCCCGGTGTCCGGCGCATACTTGAGGATCGCGTCGTTGGCGTCGGATGCGGACGTGGACCACTCCGGCTGCTGCACCCCGTTCTCCACGAACGGGATCTCCGCGAACAGCAGCACCTTCTCCGGCGCGCGCTTGCGCGACGTCGGGGACGTGTTGTAGCTGAAGGTGAGTAGTCCGCCGCCGTAGCCGCGCCGCCCCATGTTCTCGTCGGCGGCCGTGCTGAGGTCCCACCCGAAATAGCTGTTCATCGCGTAGCTCCACGATGGCGTGGGGTGCTTGCCGCTCTTGCAGTACTTCGTGTGGGCCGGACAGACGTACGCACCCTGCCTCCCGCCTATCGAACGCCATATCGTCCCGTTCGTTATCGCGTAGTGCTGCGCCTCGCCATCGTCGGAATGGTAGCACGATACGGATTCGTTCCCCTTCGAGTGGCCGATCCATCCCTGGAACCAGTCCTTCTCGGTGCTGCTCTCCATGTAGTACTGGTATGGGCCGGCGGACGGATAGTACGACCGCTTGGACGCGTCCGAAAGCACCGCGTTGCACAGCGTGCGCATGTTGTTCATGCACGACGCGGCAAGGGCGCTGTCCGTGGACCCGGAGAACTGCGTGAGCATAACGCCGCCAAGGACGGCGATGATTCCGATGACGATCAGAAGCTCGATGAGGGAAAAGCCGTTGCGCTTGCGGCCATGCGGAAAGCGCAACCCTGTTGGATGTTGCTGATTCATGTTCATTTTTTATTATTATTTACGATTTTTCGATTTGCGATTTGCGATTGCATTTAGGCATTTAATCATTTGATGATTTAACAATCCTTAAGGTTTCCTCCGTGCCTCTGTGTTAGAAACACATCCTCACGCATTTCACGGAAATACGCCCACAAAGCCCGCTCACGTCTCGCACGGCGATTTCATCGAAATCGCCCTACCATTCATCCCTCCCACCTATCACAAAACCAGACAATTTCTCCACGGCTAAATCTAAATTGTTAAATTTATAAATAACTAAATGCAATCGCAAATCGTAAATCATAAATCGTAAATTCCCAAACTCCTAATCCAACTGATGGTAGAACAGCACGCGGGTCCGGTGCGGCGGGTAGTCGCGCGACTTCAGGCGCCAGCTCTCCTCCGGCTGGCTGCCGGAGACGTTAAGGTACTTCCCGGCGTTGTCCTTCCCGTACTGCGGCGCCTCCGTGCCGCCCGCAGACTTCCTGAACTGCCCGTTCTCCATCGGCGCGGACGGATCGCGCCACACGAGCGCGACGGCGCGGCCGCCCGAGCCCTCTGCCCCGCCGCTCGAGGCCTCGGCCCTCACGAACATCAGGAACAGCTGCGCGGTGTTCGCGAAGCACCCCTGGAGGTAGCTGTACAGGAACTTCCTTTCGGTGAAGGTCATGTCGCCGAGGATCGAGTTGATGGTTGCGCTGTTCCCGGAAAGCACGGCGGTGTCGAGCGTGGTCCCATTCGGGAATTCCTCCGAGAACGTGCGCGAGACCTCGCCATCGAGCCAGTTGAACGCGCTGTCGACCACATCCTTCCAGGCGTCCGCCAGGTACAGCTCCTTCTGCCTCTGATCCTCGGCGAGTTCCTTCCTGTTGAACGCCTCCATCCAGTAGTATGCCATGTTGTACACGTCGCTGTACCTGCACGACCAGTCGAAGAGGTAGCCGTTCTCGAACGTCGGGGAGTTCTGGTCCATGTAGCTCTTGCCGCTCACGGTGTGGTTCGTGCCCGCCGACCACCAGTCGCAGGGCATGTTCGCGAACGCCCCGAGCATCACCGGCATCATGTCGGTGTATGGATTGACCCTGAGGCCGTTCTCCGCATCGTCGAACGCGAGCCCATCGATGCTGCCCCACGTGTTGTCCGCACCTATGGCGTCCGAGCGGTACGTGCGCCACATCACGCTGCTGTGGGCCACGTCTCCTATGACCGTATTCACTACCCCATCGTATCCGCTGCCGCCCTCGAACGCGCCCCATTCAGGGTTTCCGGTCACGAAGAGTTCGCGCACCTGCGGAATCATCATCCATTCGTACATCGACTGCAGATACCCTTGATCGGATACGGACATCGATATGTCCCTGTCCCGGATACTGTCGCCGCGGAATTTGCGCACTTCCCTAAGCCACAAGTCCCTGGGGTTGGTTGTCGAATCTGTCGCCCACCACTGCTCCGGCGCCCAGTTGATCCGCGGGTCGTTGGCGATGTACGCCTTCTGCTTCCACTGTGCCTCGCGGTTCGCCCCGCTGTTGTTCTTGAAGTATTCCTTCGTGAGCAGGATCCCGGAGGCTTTGTCGTCGACCTTCGGGAAGAACCTGAGAAGCGGCGTGCCAGCCTCGCCGCCGGCGGCGAGGCTGAACCCGTTGAGCGTCGCGTTGTCGGCAAAGCCGTTCAGGTTGTCGTTCGCGGGGACAGCCGGAACCATATCGACCGTTTTCCCTTCCGCGTTCCTTATCCGCGCCCACACCGCCACGGACGGTCGGAACCTAAGGTCGGGATGCGAATCGTTCTTCAGCTCCTCCAGGAAGTTCATCGCGCTCCAGCTGGCGTCGTAGAAGTTGATGCCGGTGCCGTTCACGCACTCGGCGTCAACCAGGGTCTCCTTGCCGCTTTCGTCCACCTCGTAGACAAGCTCCGCGAGCATCGCGTCCTTGGTGAGCGAGTTCGCCATGCGCATCGCGATGTCCGCCCGCACCGCGCTCTCCTCCGCCGCGTCGCCGACCCCCTTCGCCGCCTCCGCAGTGATAGACGCGTCGCCGCAGGTCGCCTGGATGTACGCGGCCTCCGTGGTCCCGGACCAGTCCCACTGGCTGCCGCCGGCGTCCATCGTCCCCAGCGCGGCAAGCGAGGTGCGCAGCCCGGAATCGTTCAGGCCTGTGCCCGAAGGCTCCGCCACGAAGAATATCCTTGCGAACGCCTCCGCTGTATATCCCGCCGCATGCCCCTGCGGGCCGTTGAAGAACGGATAGACTGCCGTGAGCGCGGTCTCCAGTCCGTCCACGGTCACGCTGAAGGAATAGGTGCGCTTGATCTTCTTCTTCGTCCCCTGCTCCGGGTTCGCCGCCTGGAGTTCCGTCTCGACCATCGACACGCTGTACTTCACGCAGTTGTCGTTCAGCTCCACGCCGCACAGCATCGGCACCGCCTCCACGCACGGGATGCAGAGGGAGAGCGGCACGTTGTCGGTGTCGAGATAGTCGCACAGGAGTGCCGTAGAGATTATCGGGAAGTTGTTGTTGAACGGCTGCCAGAAGGGATGGCTCGCCGCCACGTCGTTGTAGCAGTGCGCCAGCGTGGTGGCGTCGGGAAACCACGAGCATCCGTCGAACGGCTGGAACTCGCCGTAGCGCAGGTTTATGCGCCCGGGGTTTCCGGCCTTGTATGCCTCGTACGTGAGGTTGGAGTCGCTGTTCCATCCGCCGGCGACGAAAAGAGTGCGCCTTGCGGCCTCTTCATTGCCGGAGAGGAACGTGGAGGTGTTGTTGTCCTTGATCAGGTGCACGTATGGGGACGCCATCCCGCCGAGGGAGTTCCCGGCCTGGGCCATCGCGAGGTTCAGGTCCATGAACGACGTGAACGGAACGTCCGAGAGGGACGGGTAGTCGCCCCCGCCGACCCCCGCGCCTCCGGCGATCACGTTGAGGAACGCGGACGCCGCCGCGCCGCCGGAATCCATGTCCGCGGTGTCGCCGCCGCGGAAGAGGTACGCTGGCGACACGCGCCCGTGGGGCGCGGACGAGCGGTTCAGGTACTGCCGCCTCTGCCCGCCCGAAGGCGTCACGAACGCGTTGACGTCGAAGAAGTCCGTCACGTTTATCGCCGTGAAGGCGTAGCGGCCCATGCCGAAGTTGAACGGATGCCATTTCGCGGTGCGCGTGTGGCGACTCCAGTAGCGGGCCTCGTTCGCGAGGATCGACGGGATGTACCCGAGGCCCTCGAGCGTGATGGTGGACACCGTCTCCGCGAGCGCGACCTCGTTGGACGGCACGAACACCCGGCCGTGCCAGTTGTCGTTCTTCGCCCTGTTGCCCTGCAGTCCGCCGCCCGAGCCGGTCTGGTAGTCGTGGTTGTAGCCCACCCCGGGGAACGGGTCGTTGCCTATCGCGGTGTCCACCTCGTCGATCGCCCGCGCGAGCGCCGCCCTCACGAGCTGGCGCGTCGCGGTGTTGCGGCGCAGGAAGGAGCTCGGCGCGCGGCTCGCGCGCATGTAGATCGAGAACGCCACGGCGCTCACGAGCATGAACGCGAACATCCCGAGGACGATCAGCAGGGCGGAGCCACGCCTCCCCGCATCCCTTCTCATGTTGGAATCCCTTTTCATTCGATATCCCCTACCGGCAACGTTCCGTCAATCCGACTCCCCCGGCTTCAGCCGCCACAGGTTTGGCAGGAACATGAAGGTCGAAAGGCTGCTGCCGACCTTGTCCGCGCTGTCCTGGGCCGCCGCGCCCGCCTGCACCACCATGTACTGGTACGGCTTGCCCCACGGGTCCCGCAGGCTGCCGCCCGTGATGGCGGCATTGTACAGCACGGGCACCTTCCCCTGCTTGTTCTGCACGCCGCCGAGGATGAACTGGAGGGCATCCTCCGTCGCGTCCTTCCAGCTGCCCGACGTCACGTGGTCCCCGAGGGAGTGGTTGTCGTCCCAGTTCTCGTACGCCAGGATCGCGTTCGTCATCTCGCGCGTCTCCGTCTCGGCGCGGGCTATCTGCGAACGCCTCCGCGCCTTCATCACGGCGGAGGACGTCGCGGCGGTGAGGACGGCTATCATGCCGATGACAACGAGCAGTTCTATGAGCGTGAATCCCCTTTTCATCAGTCCACCTCGTCTGGCCATGTGGAAATGTCGTCCTCCGTGTCCCAGTCGCCATCCGGCCCGGCGCTCCGCACCCCGACAACGAAGGCGCGGCCGCCGTTCATGTCCGGGTTGCCCAGCCCGCTCTGCAGCCAGTTCCCCTTGCCGGCGTCGCTGTTGCAGTAGTTCCCGCCGATGGACGCCACGCCGGTGCGGAGCGTCGACGACTTGCGGACGCCGCGATGGCTGAACACGGTCGAGCTGTCCGTGGCGGCGTCGTCCCACGGGGATACGACGCTGTAGTTCACGCCGCCCACGTACGGCAGCACGTTGTCCGCAAGGGAGTGGATGCGCGACATCCTCCTCTCGGACTCCGACAGGTCCGCCACCCCGGCCTTGCCCGTGCGCCAGGCGATCGCGCTCTGGTTGAAGATCATGGTGAGTATCGTCACGAGCATGCCCATCAGCACGCTCGCGACAAGCACCTCCAGAAGGGTGAAGGCGGATTTTCTCATTGGTTCGGATCTCCCTGGAAGTGGACCTCGGTGGCGAACACGGGCTGCGACATGAGCGTGTTGCGGAGGTTCTTCCGCACGCACCTCACGGCGAGCGAGATCACCGGGGAGTCCTCGCTCTCGCGGGAGGCCACGAGCGCGTACGTCATGCCCTCGGGGGTGGACACCGAACCCGGGAGGTTCCACCCGTCCTTGTCCGCCCCGACAAGCCTGCTGTAGACCGAGCGCGCCTTGGTCTCGGGGTCGGACGGCACGTAGTACGTGGTGTCGTCGCCGCTTCCCTTGGTGTCGATGTACGCGAGCCATCCGGCCTTGCTCCCGCTGCCCGGCAGCACCTGCACCCTGGCGCCGCCCGAACCGGTGCCGGAGCCTGAGGATATCGTGCTGAAGCCGAGGCTCCGCCATTCCGACCACTTGAGGTCCCGCGACGAAAGCGCGACCACGAGCGGGTTCAGCACCGCCTCCGCAAGCGCGGCGGAGGCGACGTCCTCCCTCGACTGGCGGCTTTCGCGGAATCCGAACGAGTAGAGCGAGATCATCGCAAGGACACCCCCCGCCATCACGAATATGGCGAGGTTCACCTCTATGAGCGTAAACGCCCTCTGCAGAACCATCTTCACGTCAGATATCCTTCATTTCGCTCTTCGTGTCCCCGACCTTCGTCCATCCCCCCGGACGCCGCGCCGTGATCTGTATGCTGTCGAGGGACGCGGCGTTGGAGTCGGGGTAGCACTTGACCACCGTGCCGACCTCCCTCACCGGGTCGCTGTCCGACGGCACCGACGTTCCGAAGATGTAGTTGTCCGGCAGGCGGATCCTGGCGAATTCGTACCCGTACGCATCGCCGGCCCTCCAGCCCGAGAACCCGTTCTTCACCTTGAAAGCGTACAGCAGCATCTTGCTGACGTCCTCCCGCCCGGTGTTCCCCGGCTTCGTGAAGGATATGCGCTCCACGGGCTTCTCAACGAGGTACTTCTCGTTCCCCACCTCGTCCTCGACGACCTCGGAGTACACGGACGAGAACTCCATCCTCGAGAAGTTGAACCTGTACAGGCGGAACGTGTCGGCCTGTATGCTGTTGGGGTTGCTGGCCACGCTGTACGTTCGCTCGAGGTCGGCGTACTCGTCGCAGAGGAGGCTTCCGTTCACGCGCGATATGCGCCCGGCGCGGCGGACCGCCACCGCGACGCCGGCGGCGACGAGATCGGTGCCCTTGCTCGAATCCTGCCTCTGCACGAGCTCGTTGTAGAAGTACACCACGGTCGGCGACATGTCGATCCTCGCCCTCTCCTGCGCGAGGGAGATCACCGAGGTCGCCGAGCCGAGCGCACCCCGGTCGGCCATGCCCCGCACGACGGCGAAGTAGCTCCCGATCGACACCGTGGCCATGGCGGCCATTATGCCGCCCACGACAAGCAGCTCGACAAGTGTGAACGCTCGTTTAGTCATCCGTGTACCCGTTCTTGTATTTGACGTTGCCGGAATACTCGTTCGGCTTCTGCAGCAGCACCCGCACGGTGTCCGACTTCGGATAGTAGAATACGCGGAAGCGGCAGAAGCGGCCGTGGTTCGGCCCGATGTAGCCGAAGTTCATGCTCAACAGCCCGATCCTCCCCTTCGCACCCTTCTTCGTGGCGTCACGGAAGTCGCGCCCGTGGCGGCAGTCCTTGCCGCCGCACCTGTGGTCGGAGTCGGCCACGATGCCGATCTTGCGCGCCTCCTCCCAGTTCCTGTGTATGTCGATGCACCCGTACTCGCCAACGCCCGAGGCGACGACGAGGCCCGAGGGGTCGAGCACCGGGTTGGCGTTCGCCCCGGTGGATACCTTCACGATCTCCCTGAAGCACTGGTCCGCCTCGGTCGCCGTGAGCTGCACGCTGTCGCCTCCCGTGTAGTCGACCTTGCTCTTTATCGCGCTCGGCCACTCGCCCTTGCGGGCGTAGTACGTCTCGAGCCCGCTCTGGAGCATGTTCCGCATCGCCTTCGCCTGCCCCATGCGCGACTTGTAGAACATCCCGTTCACGCCCATCGTGATCGCCCCGGCGAGTATCGCGATGATCGCGATCACCACCAGCAGTTCCACGATCGTGAAGCCTTCCCTTCTGCGGTTCCCCATTGCGTCCCTCCTTAGCCCGGTCACTTCTTCACCTGCGACGGACGCCAGCTGTAGACGTCGTCGTTGCGCCCGTACGACCCGTACTCGACGATCCCGTTCGGCCCCGCGGCCCACACCACGGCCGCCGCCCTGATGCGCAGCATCCCGCCGCCCTCGACGTTCGCCTCCGTGAACCCGTCGCCGTCCGTGTCTATCGCGAAGTAGAGTATGTGGTCGCCGACCGTGCGCCCCGAAGGCACCTTCGACCCCGTGGACGCGGAGGAGGACCTCTTGAGCACGGCCTCGGCCTCCGCATCGACGATGCCGCAGCGGTCCTTGCCCACGAGCCTGTACTGGCTGACGTTCGACCCCGCCGTCTCCGCGTTGTAGGAGAGCCCGAGCATGTCGTAGCGCACGAACACGCGGCTCGTCTCCTCGTCGAGACGGCCGTTGCCGCTCTTCGTCCTTGCGAGCAGGTCGTCCGGCCACACGCCGTTGTTCTTCGAGAGAATCTGCGTGAGCGCCGCCGCCGCGTTTGAGACGAGCTCCTGCGTCTTCGCCTTCTTCGCGGACTTCACCACCTTGGAGTACCCGACCATCGACGCGGCGGAAAGCACCGCGATTATGCCGATCACCACCAGCATCTCCACGAGCGTGAAAGCCCTTTTCTCAAGTCTGCGATTTTCCATGTGCCTGTTCCTTGTCGTCATTTAAGATTTGCGATTTTCGATTTGCGATTGCATTTAGGCATTTAACGATTTAACGATTTGGTTTTAGCCGTGTAGAGGTGTAGAGATTTGCGATTTGCGATTTTTCGATTTGCGATTGCATTCGGGAATTTACGATTTTTCGATTTTCGATTGCATTTGGTCATTTGGGCATTGATTGATTTGCGGGCGCAATGAA
>CAVFWS010000077.1:4870-9622 GCA_963626295.1 Clostridium sp. CAG:138 | reverse complement strand
CATGGACGAGACGGACTGCGTGGTGGACATCGCGAAGTTCTACCTCGACTTCACCGTGGACGAGAGCTGCGGGAAGTGCGCCCCGTGCCGCATTGGCGGGCGCAAGCTGCTCAACTACCTGAGGAAGATCACCGACGGGCGCGGCACGGAGGACGACATCGTCCAGATGGAGAAGATATCCGACGCGATGTGCAAGTCCTCGCTCTGTGGCCTGGGGCAGACGGCGTCCAACCCCGTGCGCTCCACGCTCAAGTACTTCATGGACGAGTACCTTGAGCACATCAGGGAGAAGAAGTGCCGCTCCGGCAAGTGCGCAAAGCTCGTGAAGTACACGATTGACGCGGAGAAGTGCAAGGGCTGCACGCTCTGTGCGCGGAAGTGCCCGGTGGGCGCCATCAGCGGCACCGTGAAGAATCCGCACGTAATCGACCAGAAGAAGTGCATCAAGTGCGGCCAGTGCGAACTGCACTGCCGCTTTGGCGCCGTGAGCCACGGGTGAACTGGAGTCAAGAGAGAAAGGTCCTTAGGAAATGGAAACTGAAATGATTTCTGTCGAGATCAACGGCAAGTCCGTCGAGGTGGCCAGGGGGTCCAACATCCTCCAGGCGGCGAAGAAGGCCAACATAAAGATCCCCACGCTTTGCTACCACCCCGACCTGAAGCCCGGGGCCAGCTGCGGCATCTGCGTGGTGCGCCAGCTCGTTCCGAGCCGCACGGAGCCGGGGAAGTTCGTGCCTTCCCCGAAGCTTCTGCGCGCGTGCTGCACGGAGGTCACGCCGGGGATGAAGGTCATCACGCACGATCCCGACATCGTGCAGGTGCGCCGCACCGTACTCGAGCTGATACTCGCCAACCACCCGCAGGACTGCCTGCAGTGCCCCCGGTCCGGCTCGTGCGAGCTCCAGGCGATCGCCGCCGACTTCGGCATCCGCGACATCCCGTTCCCCAAGGAGGTCATAACAAGGCCCGTCGACGACTCCACGCCCTCGATCGTGCTCAACCCCGAGAAGTGCATCAAGTGCGGACGATGCGCGGAGGTCTGCCAGCAGATGCAGAACGTGTGGGCGCTCGAGTTCATCGGCCGCGGGGAACACACGGTGCTGTCCCCCGCCGCGGGCGTCCCGCTCGCCGAGTCCCCCTGCATAAAGTGCGGCCAGTGCTCCGCGCACTGCCCGGTCGGAGCCATATACGAGAAGGACGAGACGGCAAAGGTGTGGACGGCTCTCCGCGACCCGGAGAAGGTCTGCCTGGTGCAGATCGCCCCTGCGGTGCGCGTCGCCCTCGGCGAGGCTTTCGGCATGAAGCCCGGCGCGATAACGACGGGGAAGATATACGCGGCCCTGCGCATGCTCGGCTTCGACAAGGTGTTCGACACGAACTTCTCCGCCGACGTCACGATAATGGAGGAAGGCACGGAGTTCATCAAGCGCTTCACGGGCGGCGGCAACCTGCCGCTCCTGACGAGCTGCTGCCCGGCGTGGACCGACTGGATGGAGAAGTACGCGCCCGACTTCACGGAGAACTTCTCCACGGCGAAGTCGCCGCAGCAGATGCTCTCCGCGCTCGCGAAGTCCTACTGGGCGGAGAAGAACGGCGTAGACCATGCGAAGATACACATGACGTCCATCATGCCGTGCACGTCCAAGAAGTACGAGATCAGCCGCGACGAGCACATGAACGCCACGGGTTCGCAGGATACGGACGTGGTGCTCACCACGCGTGAACTGGCCCGCATGATCAAGGCCGCCGGCATCGACTTCTCGAACCTTGAGGACGAACCCGCCGACAGGCTGCTCGGATCCTATACCGGCGCCGGCACGATATTCGGCGTCACGGGCGGCGTAATGGAGGCGGCCCTCCGCACCGCATACTGCCTCATCACCGGCGAAGCGCAGCCGCCGAGCATCGAATTCTCGGAGGTGCGCGGCATGGATGGCGTAAAGACCGCCACCATCGACATCAAGGGCACCAAGGTGAACATAGCGGTCGCCCACCAGATGGGCAACGTGGAGAAGGTCATAAACCAGATCCGGGAAGACCGCAAGAATGGCGTGAAGCCCAGGTACGACTTCATCGAGGTGATGGCCTGCCGTGGCGGGTGCGTCGGCGGCGGCGGCCAGCCCTGCCTTGCCACGGATGCCGTTCGGGCAATGCGCACGGCGGGACTCTATTCGGATGACGAGAGGAGTACGCTCCGCATGAGCCACCTCAACCCCGAGGTACAGGCCCTCTACAGGGACTACCTTGGCGAGACTGGCGCAAACGGCGGGGAGAAGGCCGAGCATCTGCTCCACACCGGGTACAGGAGGCGCGACCTTTACCGCTTCGATGGCTAAGTCCCCTGACGGGGAAAGGACGCCGCCTTCGGGCGGCGCTTTGTGGTATAATTGGCGGCGACATGCGTAAGGGATTTCCCATTTTCTGAACTGGAGATGTGATGGGTGGCTTCTGTGGAGTTGTTTCATCCGACGATTGCGTGAGCGATCTGTTTTTTGGTACGGACTACCATTCGCACCTGGGTACGCACCGTGGCGGCATGTGCGTGCTGGGGGAGCGGGGCTTCCAGCGTTCGATACACAACATACAGAACGCGCCCTTCCGCTCGAAGTTCGAGAGGGATGTGGCGACGCTGGCGGGTTGCGTGGGCCTTGGCGTGATATCCGATACGGATCCGCAGCCTCTCGTGATGCGGTGCGTCTACGGGACGTTCGCCATAGTTACCGTAGGCCTGATCACGAACCTCGAGGCGCTGATGCGGGAGATGTTCGAGGAAAAGCGCATCCAGCTCCAGTATTCGACCACCTCCGGCATGGTTGGCCCTACCGAGGTGGTTTCCGCGATGCTTGCCTCCGCAGATACCCTTGAGGAAGGGGTGAGGCTCGTCCAGCAGAAGGTGGAGGGCAGCTGTTCCTTCCTCATTCTCACGGAGACCGGGCGCCTGCTGGCCGTGCGCGACAGGTACGGGCGCACCCCGATCGTGATAGGGCGCAGGGATGGGGCCTCGATCGCCCTGCAGGAGTCGTGTGCGCTCGCCAACCTTGGCTACGGGTACGTGCGGGAGCTCGGTCCCGGCGAAATGGCCGAGCTCACGCCGGATGGGGACCGCACGATCCTGGAGCCGGGGAGGGAGATGGCGATATGCTCGTTCCTTTGGGTCTACTACGGGTATCCCGCGTCGTCCTACGAGGGGCGCAACGTGGAGATGTCCCGCTACCGCTCCGGTGCGTTCCTCGCGAAGCGGAATCCCGTGGAGGCCGACTCGGTCGGCGGCGTTCCCGATAGCGGCACTTCCCACGCGCTCGGCTACGCGCACGAGGCCGGCCTCAAGTACGCCCGCCCTTTCGTGAAGTACACGCCCACGTGGGCGCGTTCGTTCATGCCGCAGGACCAGAAGCAGCGCGAACGGGTCGCCGCCATGAAGCTCATACCGATATCCGGCCTGATAAAGGACAAGCGGCTCGTCTTCTGCGACGACTCCATAGTGCGCGGCACGCAGCTTGGGCAGCAGGCGAAGAGGCTTTATGCGGATGGCGCGAAGGAGACGCACATGCGCATCGCCTGCCCGCCGCTGCTGTACCCGTGCAGGTTCCTGAACTTCTCTCGCTCCAAGTCGGAGTACGACCTCATAACGCGCAGGTACATCCGAGACCGGGACGGCGCCGGCGCCGACGTGTCTAAATACCTCGATCCGGACGGCGAACCCTACCGGGCGATGGTCGAGTACATACGCAAGAACCTCGGCCTTACGTCCCTTGCCTTCCAGCGGCTGGACGATCTCGTGTCGGCGATCGGCCTGCCGAAAGGGCGCCTGTGCACGTACTGTTGGGACGGCAAGGACGTGTCTTGCGGCGGTGGATGTCAGGGTTGCCCTCACGCGGGGCGGCAGGTTTAGCGAAGTTCCTTACGAAAGGAGATGTCTGTCATGTCAGGTTTCCGTGATGCAGATTCGTCGTTCCGCAGGGGGTCGGTGGTGGCGGCGCTCGCCGTGGCCGCAATAGCCGCAGCGGCGTACACCCTCACCCTTGCCGGCTACATGTTCCCGGGCGATTCCGCCCGCCTGCTTGTGCAGTGGACTGGCATTGACGCGCTTGAGTTCCCGGAATACCCGCTGTGGGGGTATTTCGTCAGGCTCTTTGGCGATGCCGGCCCGCTGTCGTCGGTCGCATTCAGGACCAACCTCCTTTCGCTGGTCTGCGGCGTCGTGTCCGCCTACCTCATATGCAGGCTGATGGCGTTCGCCGTGTGGCAGACCGTTGCCCACGAGTCGTGCGTCAGGTTCTCGAAGGTGGCCGCGCTTTCGGCGGGGGTGGTCGCCTCGCTCGTCTTCACGTTCTCCACGGCCGTGTGGCAGAGCGCGACCCACCTCGAGCACCGCATCTTCGACGTGATGTGGGCGCTCGTGGCGATGCGCACCGTGCTCTTCGCGGCGGGGCGACCCCGGCTGGCGCTTCCCGTTGCCATGGCGGCAGGCGCCATCGTCGCGCTCGGGCTTGTGGAGAGCCCGATATTCGTGCCGCTCTCCGTCGTGGTGTTCTTCTCTTTCCTGCTCGTCCTCGTCAAGAACGGCAAGGGGCTGTACGGTCCGGCCGCCCTCTACCTCCTCACGGCCGCCGTCGCCGTGGTGGTGTTCGTGAAGTGCGTGTCCTCCGGGTTCGTCGGCACCGAGGCCGCGGCGGCGGCGGACTGCTCCTCCGCCCTTGACGTGTTCCTGAGGATACTGAAGACGACCCTGCGCGAGGTGCGCTCCTGGTT
>CAVFWS010000077.1:0-4860 GCA_963626295.1 Clostridium sp. CAG:138 | reverse complement strand
CGTCCAGGGTGGCTCGCGATCATGGCGCTCACGGTCGTGCCGGCGGTCGCGTGCGTCTTCGCGGCGCGCCGCGCTCTGAACAACGACCGACGGTGGAGCCAATACGCGTTCCACGTGGCGATGACGCTCTGCGTCGCGTGCGCGACGGCCACCCAGCTTGCGCCGGAGGCGATCCTTCGCCGGTTCGGCATACTGCCCGTCGCCACGTCCACGCTGGCGGCCCTGGTCGCCGGCTACCTTGCGGCATACTGGTACCTTCTCGCGAAAGCGCCGCTTCCCGTGCTGGAATACAGGGAGGATGGCGTTGACGCCGCAGTCCGTTTCGGCAGGCGGCTCGCGCCGGCGTTCGGCGTTTCCATGATAGTGGTTCTCGTGTTGGCGTCGCTCGTGAACGCCTTCAACTGCGGCAAGTCCAGGGGCGCTTTCGCCGACGTGTGCGCTCGTGAGATCATCGATTCGATGGGCAGCCGCAGCTGGTTCGTCACGGACGGCACTCTCGATGACCATCTCCGGGTCGCCGCCGCCTCCGTAGGCAAGGACCTTAACCTGATATGCCTTCAGCGCGACATGAACGACGCCTACCTCGAGGAACTGTCCGGCCTCGTGGAGGAGAAGGGCCTCAAGGCGGGAAGCGCGAACCTCAAGATGTCCATCCGCCTTGGCGTGCTTCCGTTCATCCAGGACTGGTTTTCGGGCGACACCAACATCGTGAACGAGGCGGCCATATTCGGGGTACCCGACTTCTGGTACATGGCCGAGCGCACGCCGATGCCTGAAAACCTCTTCTTCGGGGGCGTCGCCAGCGCAAAGTCCGCGGACGGCAAGGCCGTCGCCAGGGGGTTCGCCGGCTTCTGGGAGCGCATGGCTCCGTTCCTGTGGACTGAGCGCAACAGGGAAGGCTCACGCAACATCGCGCGCTGCGACGATCCCGTCGACTCCCTGCGCCTCCAGCTCCGCCGCCACGTCGGCTTCATAGGGAACAACCTTGGCGTGTTCCTTCAGGACTGCGGCCTTGACGAGGAGGCGTTCGCGACCTACGAGCTTGTGCTGAACACCATCGACCCCGACAACGTCAGCGCCCTGTTCAACGAGTTCGAGATGGCCCGCGTCGGGATAAAGTGCGCCCTTGCCAAGAAGCTTGAGATCGAGCGCAAGCTGAAGGCAATCGTGGACGACCCCAAGCGCCGGTACGTGCTGTGGTCGCTTTCCAGGTACTACGGATACATCCGCACCCCGGAGGTGTTCGCCAGGATGGGATACGCCTGGGCGCGTTCCGGGCAGACCGGCAACGCCATCGCGCAGGTCCAGCGCGCGATCGACTTCGTGTCGGCCGACAGGCAGACTGGCCTCCTGAACATGATGGCCGCGATATACGCGAGCGGAAACCAGCTGAAGAAGTCCCGCGAGGTCTACGAGCGGGTGCTCGCCACCGATTCGAGGAACAGGGAGGCCCTCATGGGCATGGCCCGCATAGCGCTCCAGTCCGGCGCGGAGGCGGAGGCGAGGTCCTACCTCGAGAAGGCCTCGAAGGCGGCGGGCGGCGATGCTCCCGGAATAGAGATGGCAATGCTTATGCTGATGAACAACGACCTCGACCGGGCAAGGATGGAGATGCAGAAGGTCACTGATATGCATCCGAAGAACCTCCAGGCGTGGTCGCTGCTCGCCGGCGTGCTGATGCAGCAGGCAGACCGGGCCAAGGACGATGCCTCCAAGGCCAAGGTCATGGATGAGCTTGAGAACACGATACTTCCGAAGATGGAGGCCCTGTCCAGCGACCCCAGGGACTATTTCGTGCAGATGACGCGCGGCCTCGTCTACATGCGCAAGGGCCCGGGGTTCCGCAAGAAGGCGCGGGACGCCCTGGTCATCGCGTCCATGTCCCGCCCGGACGTCGCCGTGGCGGGCGACATGATCCTTGGGCTGGACATAGAGCTTGATGACGGCGAGGCGGCAGAGCGCCACGCCAGGATGGTCTTGCGCCGCGACAGGCACAACAGGCTGGCGAACTACGTGATGGGCTCCCTTAGGCTGAAGGAGGGGGACTATTCCACGGCAGAGACGTTCCTTCGCCTGAGCATCGACGGCGAAAAGCCGATGGCCGCCGCGCTCAACGACATGGCGGAGGTCCTTCGCCGGCTCCAGCGCTATGGCGAGGCGGAGTCGTTCGCCCGCAAGTCGGTGGCGGCACAGCCCAACCTCTACGTCGCGTGGGAGACGCTCGGATCCTCCTTGCTTGACCAGAACAAGAATCTCGATGAGGCCGAGAAGTGCGTGGAGAAGGCGATCCGGCTCGCCAAGGCGGAACTGAAGGTGGAGGACATCCGGATGCAGATCACCCTTGCGCGAGTGCAGATCGCGAAGGGATCCCTCGACAAGGCGCGGACTACGCTGAGGCAGCTGCGCAAGCGCCTGTCGGAACTCTCGAACTACGATCGCGACCAGCTTGAGACCCTGACCAAGGCCGTGATGCGCTAAGGCTTAGGCGTCGCCGAATTTGCGCGAAAGTTCGCGGTTGGAGGTGAATATCATCACCGGCTTGCCTCGTGGGCACACGTACGGCATCCTTGTGCGGCACAGCTCCTCCACGAGCCTCGTCGCCGCCTCGGGCGTGAACCTGCGCGAAGTCCCCGCGTAGGTCTTCGCTATGGAGCGGGCGATAAGCTCTTCGCGCCACCTTTCGCCGCGCCTCGTGCCGCATTCGCCGATGTCATGCACGACCGACGCTATTGCGTCTGAGGCGCTGCGGCCCGCCAGCAGCGATGGCACGGCGTCGATCTTCCATGTGTCGGGGCCGAACTCTTCGATCTCAAACCCCTGCCTGACGAGTATCTGGCTGAAGCTCTTCAGTCGTGCGGACTCAAGTGGAGATAGGCGCACGGTCTCCGGTATCAGCAGCTGCTGGGAGACGGAGCCCTCATTGTCCAGTGCGGAGAGCAGCTTCTCGTACGCCACGCGCTCTTCCGCCGCCTGCGGGTTCAAGGTCACGATTCCGGCATCGGTCTCAAGTATGATGTACCCGGATTCGGTGTTGGCAAGGACCCTGAACGTGCGCCATGGCCCGGTGGAAACGGCAGGCATGCCCACGCTCTGCGAGTGGACTGCCCCGTTCGCGGGAGAGTTCGTTGCGGCGGGTTGGACTGGGGGCAGCCTTTCGTCCGGTTGCGCGGATATGGGCAAGTCGGGCTTGGCTTCGCGGTGTTCGGCGGCATTCGCCGGATGCGCATTCAGAGTGGGCTGGAATGGCGCGGAGAATGGGACGGATGATGGCGCATCCTGCCGGATGTGCGATGTTGGGGCTGGCCTCTTCAATGCACATCCCATGGCGGACACAATGGCCGACTTTACGTCGGCCGGATGCCTGAACCTGACTTCACGTTTCGCCGGATGGACGTTTACGTCCACCTCGGAGGGCGGAAGGTCGATGAACAGGAACATGGAGGGCTTCGACTCCCCTGCGGAAGCGGGATACGCCTCCTTCAGGGCATAGGCAATGATTGGGGCCGTTGCCGGGCGGCCGTTCACGAACACGAACTGCTCGCGCCGTATGGGGTTCGGCGACGGTCTGGACACATACCCGTGGATGCTGACGTCGCCGGAGGCGGCCCCGGCCATTTCGGGAGATCCGGCGACGGGGAGAAGCTCGTCGGCGAAATCGCGTCCGAAGAGGGCTGATATCCGTTCCTCAAGCGTCGATCCCGGCGCAAGGCGGTGTATCTCCCGCCCGTCAACCGTCAGGGAGAAGCCAAGCTCAGGGTGGGCGAGGGAGCATATTGTGAATACGGACTTGATGTGGCCTTCCTCGGTGGCGTATGACCGGAGAAACTTCTTTCGAGCCGGGACATTGCAGAAAAGGTCGCGCACCTCCACGCATGTGCCTGGGGGTGCGCCACACTCCGAGACCTCCGCCACCAGCCCTGCGTTCACGACAAGCCGCGTGCCGGCTTCGGCCGTACGCTCCCTTGTGGTTAGGGTGAATCGGGATACGGCGGCGATGGAAGGAATCGCCTCTCCCCTGAATCCGAGGGTGTCGATGCGTTCGATGTCCTCCACGTCACGGATCTTCGATGTGGCCTGCCGCTCCAGTGACAGCAGCGCGTCGTCCCTGCCCATCCCGCATCCGTTGTCCCGCACCGCGACAAGCTTCTTGCCTCCGGCGGTCACGGTTATGTCGATGCGGTCCGCCCCGGCGTCGATCGCGTTCTCCACAAGCTCCTTCAGCGCGGAGGCGGGCCTCTCCACGACTTCGCCGGCCGCTATCTTGTTCGCCACATGGATGGGAAGGATGCGTATGTGCCCATCACGCCTCGTGCAAATGCCGTCCGCCCTATCGCGTTCGCCCATCGTCATTGCCGGATTCAGCGGTCTATCGTGAGGTTGCGCCTCAGGTAGGTCGGGATGTCGAGATCCTCATCGTGCCACATCGTTTTCTCGGAGTCCGAGAACCTGTCGGGTGCGTCAAGCGCGGATTCGGATATCTTGCGGCTTTTCGTGGCGGCCCTCGCCGTGCGCCGCGACTTCACCACGGCTGCCTTCGCCACGGCGCTTTCCTCGAACACGAGCGCCGCGACCACAAGCCGCCCCGAAAAGGTCGCTTCGTCGTTCACCGTCCCAAGCTGGAACGCCGCGCCTCTTCCGAATGCGTCCCTGAATCCATCGGCTATCCTCGCCACTTCGGAAAGCCGCAGGTCGTCGCCGGCAAGGATTCCCATGAAGATGGATTTCGTAGGGGCGTGCGCCCCCCTTGCGAGCATCGGCGAAGTCGAGAGGGCCGATAGGATCTCGTCCGCCCTGCGCTCCCCGCGAGCGGTCGCCGTAGCGAACCTTCCCCGCCCCGAATCCGTCATTGCCGTGCGGAGA
>CAVFWS010000076.1:7827-9668 GCA_963626295.1 Clostridium sp. CAG:138 | reverse complement strand
GTTGAGTATCGCGCCAACGCCATCCACGACGAACTTTCTCGTTGCGGAAACGCAGTTTGTCGTTCCAACGTACTCAAGGTCTCCGCGCGTCTCGTCCCCGCCAAGGACAATCGCATAGTCCACTTTCACGTCATCCGATGGCTTGCCGGCGAAATCCCGGTAAAGCAGCGTGGATTTTCCGAGCGCGGAGTTCATGTTGGTCTCGGCGATGGAGTCGAACGCGAGCGTGCCGTCCTTGACCTGCCATACGCCGGTCATGTTTCCGTTCGTGTTGTTGTTGATCCGCCATTTGCCGGTCCCGCACTTTGTGATGCACATATTGTAGTTCGTGCCCAAAAGGCTTCTCGTCTCGATGACGCCGTTCATTACGCACTCGGTGCGGTTCGAGCCTGTTATCACGAGCCGCGCCAGCGAATGGTTCGCGGTGGAATAGTTGCTGTCGCGGAGCCCCCACGTGCCGTTCCACACGAGCCCGCCGTTTGCGCCGGCGTCGATCGTGCAAGGATAGTCCGCCTGTGGATTCCAGATGCGGAAATCCTTGTCGGTCGTCTCGCCATCTCCGAGGTAGAGGATGGCGCCGCCATTGTCCCTTGTGTTGATCGTGTCGGCATACCCGATCGAGGACGGTGCGCTTGACGACGCCCCGTCGATGGCGGCGCCCTTCATTCCGAACTTCAGTATGCCGAGGCAGCCACGTACGCCATCCGCGCCATAGCCATAGTTGTACCATATTGTGACGGAATCCGCGCATGACACGCTGTCGGCGCCAAGAAGGTTGAGCGCCCCGTCGCACGACAGGTTGTTCATGCCGGATATGATGCCCGTGAACTCGCCGCCACTTACGCGCATCTCGCACAGCGCCGTGTGGTCATTGGTTATGCTGCCGTCGCCATAGAGGCATTTGATCCTGTTGCGCTTGAGACTCTTGGCGACGTTGCCGCTGAAAAGGATGCCCGGCTTGCGCACCGTCACCGTGCCGTAGAACGCATCGTCCGTCGAGACGGCCTGGGGGAATTTCAGGATGCCGTCAATCACCTCGACATTCGTGTAATAGTCGTAATTGCTCGAGGATTGCCTAACCTTGCCGACTGCCGCAAGATCGAGCTCCCCCTCGCCACGCTTGACCATCAGACCTTGCGGATCCGAGAACGATCCCGCGATTGCGCAGGACAGCTCAAGTCGGCAGTCCGCCGGGATGGAGATGTCGATCACGGCGCCGTCGCCCTCCGGGATGATGCGGCCAACGCCTCCGAAGACCTCGCAGCTTCTCCTCTTCGATTCGTCTGCGGCATCGTATTCAAGGAGAACCGTGGCATTGTCGGGGATTGTCACCGTGTCCTCCGAACCCGGAAGCGCTGACGGGGCTGCCCCGCCAACGCTGTAGTTCAGCACATTGGCCCAGTCGCCATCGCCTTGTGCATTCGTATAGACATAATCTGCCGCCGAAAGCCAAAGCGCCGGACTGGCCGCAATGGCAATCGCAAGCGCCTGGCGAGAAGCCATCGCCAATCCAGCAAATCTCATATCGTGCACCATGAGGAAGCCTCCTTTCGTTTTGGACATCTGCCGCCCGTGATCCCCGCGCCGACGGAACAGTACGGCACAGAAAACGCACTAATTGTACCACACGCCCCCTGATGCCAATACCCCCCAACATTAGGGGGGCGTGAAGAATGCGAAAGATGGTAAAATACGCGCCGAGTATACCGATGAAACTGCCGATCGCCATAACGCTCATGACTCTGTCGGGGATCTGCCTCGCGTCCGTGCCGCCGATGCAAGCCGTCTGCACGAACGCAAGTTCGGTTTCCCGCATTGAGTTCGGCAGGACTGCCCCGAAT
>CAVFWS010000076.1:0-7817 GCA_963626295.1 Clostridium sp. CAG:138 | reverse complement strand
GTCTCGTACGTGCGGCAGGCGCACGACGCCGAGATGCGCACCCTTGCCGTTTCGGATCCGTCGGGCAGCGCGATCCTGACATGCGCGAACGGCGTCCGAGACGCAAGTCGACTCGCGCCCGGGGCGACCGCCGACTTCGCCGGAGCCATCGGAAGGACGGCGTCAGTCACGTCCGTCTGCATCCGTGCCGTCGGCCCGCCTCCTCCGCCGATCCAGACGAACATCGACGATCTGCTTGACGGGCTACACGACTGCCGGCTATCCACCTTCACCGGGATGCTCCGCGGCCTATACGAGAGCGAGACCGCCGCCAGATGGCTAATCCTCGTCGCATACGGCGAAAACAACCGCATATTCATCTCCGTGCCGGCAATGGCGGGAACAAAAGGGCGGCTTCGCAGGCTCATAGGCTCGCGCATCGCCGCCACTGGGGTATGCGTGCCGCGAGACACAAGCCGCCGGCGGCAGATCGGAAGGACGTTCAAGGTCGCCGGCGAGAGTTCGATATCGGCATGCCAAGACGAAGCGTCCGCCGAACCGCCGGACGTCAGCAACATACGGCTGACGCGCCCATCGCGCGTGTTCTCGCTCGGTCGCCACTCAGCGACAGGGCGCGTGATTGCGGTCTGGCAAGGGCGCAACGCGCTTATCAGGCGCGATAACGGCGACATCGTAGGCCTCGCGCTTTCAGGCGACCGGCCGCCGCCGCCAATCAACGAGAACGTACTGGCCATGGGGCTTCCCGAATCGGATCTTTTCCGCATCAACCTGACGGACGCGACATGGCGCGCGATACCGGGGAGACCCATGCCTCTTCCGTCGGCGAGTCCCGTCTCCGCGCACGAGATCAGCCTCAAGAGGCAGGGATTCCAGCTGTTCATGGCTCGGTACCACGGACAGGCCGTCACGCTTCGCGGCATCGTCAGAAGCCTTTCCCGCGATGGCGAACACATTATTCACGTCGATTGCGGCGGCTTGCTCGTTCCCGTCGATGCCAGTTCCGTACCCGAATGCCTTGGGGACGTCGAGATCGGATGCGGGCTCCGCGTGTCAGGCACTTGCGTCATTACGGAGGAAACGCGCAACGGGAACGCGGCTCTCCCGCAGATGAACGGCTTCATCATCGTCCTGCGCCAGCCAGGCGACCTCGTGATCACCGCCCGCCCTCCGTGGTGGACGCCCGGGAGAATGTTTGCGGCCATCGTCGCGCTGTTCGCTACGATTCTCGCCATACTCGCATGGAACGTCTCGTTGCGCCGTGTCGCCGCACGCAAGAGCCAGGCTCTCCTCAGGGAACAGCTCGGCCACGTGAAGGCCAAGCTGAAGACGGAGGAACGGACGCGCCTTGCCGTCGAACTCCACGATTCGCTCGCGCAGAACCTTACCGGGGTATCGCTTGAAATCGACACTGCGGCGAAATTGTCCGGAGGCAACGCATCCGATGCCATGCGAAGGCACCTCGCGACGGCCGGCAGTGCGCTCAGATCCTGCCGCGACGAGTTGAGGAACTGCCTGTGGGACCTGAGGAACCGCGCGCTGGAGGCGAAGACGATGGACGAGGCGATCCGGCAGACGCTCGCGCCGCACGTGATCGGCCGGGACGTCTCCATACGGTTCAATGTCCCGCGTTCGCGCATCTCCGACAGCACGGCACATGCCATATTGCGCATCATCCGCGAACTGACGCTGAACGGCATTCGCCACGGCGCGGCGACCCGCATCCAGATCGCCGGGTGCATAGACGGCGATACGCTCTCCTTCTCTGTCCGCGACAACGGCTCCGGATTCGATCCGGAAAAGGCGCCCGGCTTCTCCGACGGGCATTACGGACTGCTCGGGATTCGCGAGCGCATAGACGAGCTGGAAGGCTCGTTCACCATAGGCAGCGCATCGGGATGCGGGACAAAGGCCACCATCTCGATCCGGATGCCCCATGATGCATCCAAGGGGCAGGGAAGGGACTGACAATGGCAAAGCCATCCGACTCCAAGATAAAGGTACTGGTAGCCGATGACCACACGATCGTCCGGGCGGGTCTCGCCGCCCTTCTCGGCACGGAACGCGACATGGTGGTCGTGGGACAGGCCAAGAACGGCGTAGAGGCCGTGCGCGAAACCGTAAGGCTCCGCCCGGACGTTGTGATCATGGATCTCATGATGCCGAAGAAGGATGGGGTGGAGGCGACCGCCGAGATATCGGCGAAGGCGCCTGCGGCAAAGGTAATCCTGCTGACCACGTTCGGCACGTCTGACGGCATAGCGCACGCCCTCGCAAATGGCGCCGCAGGGGCTATCCTCAAGAATGCCGACAACGCCCAGATCGCCGACGCCATCCGCACGGTCGCCAGCGGCGGCGAATACGTATCGCAGGAGATCCGCCAGCAGCTGGCTGTCGATCCTCCGATACCAGAGCTGACGCCCCGGCAGAGGGACGTTCTCGGATCGATGGTTCGCGGCCTAACCGATCACGACATGGCGCGCCAGTTCGGCATCCGGCAGGACGGCGTCAACGACCATGTCCGAGCGATCCTCGCAAAGCTCGGCGCCGCAAACCGCACGGAGGCGGTCGCCATCGCCCTCCGCAAGCATCTGCTGAAGGCATAGCGTCCACGCGCGCGGCCTATCCCACGCCCCTGCCCTTGCGACGATGCCAGGCCACGACGATAAGGACTATAAACACGGAGATGAGGGCCTCAGAGCAGATGTTCCGCGCATCGGCCGAGACCCCGAGCCTCGGCAGCCCCTCGACGCACTTCGCGGCAACCGCCCTGAGTCCGCCGCGTATCGGATTGGCGTGGAGCATCCACGCCAAGAGCGAACTCTGCCCGAAGATGACGAGCAGGCCTACGCCACGGCGGAACCTCCAGATGTCCGTCACTATGAAGAGCGCGTCAAGGAGGAGCGTCGCGTAGCCGAACGTCGTGAACACGAAGCTCACCGTGTAGATGTAGCGGTTCTGCGGTATCCAGATCGCGAGGATCCACCCGAGGGCGGTTGCGACGATTCCCCACCACGCCAGGGCCCTGGCCCGAACCCACGGCGACTTGTCTGACCTGACTATCACGCCGACGAGCGAAGCCATCATGCCCATCGACATCCACGCGACCGTGGTGAGGATGTAGCAGAAGTCCTTCCCCTTGCACCCGATCATCCCGAAAAGGCGCTCGTCGATTATCCTGGAGACGTTTCCGAGCCGCGTGTAGTCTCCGAAAGTCGCCTGCACGACCCCATACGCCGCCAGCATGAGGAGCGGAAGCGCCAGCCTTGCCTTCAAGGAGGGGATGAGGAAGGACAGCGCCGCGCCGCAATATGCCACGGCTATCGTCTGCAGCGTGTCGGCATAGGGCGTGAACCTTGCCGGGTCAAACGTCAATGCGTTTCGGATGACGCATCCCAGCGACCAGAGGAGCGCGAGGCGGCCAAGGAGATGCATCCAGTAGGCGCGCGTCGGCCGCCCGTTCGCGTCAAGGCGGCGCGGGATCGCGAACACGGCCGCGACACCCGTGATGAACACGAACACCGGCTGCGCGAAGTCATTCAACGTGATTCCGGTCGGCGCCCCCGGCCCCCCATCCGTGAAGGCCGTGATGAGATGGCTAAGCTGGTCCGCCAGCCACTTCGGCAGGCATTTGTACCTATAGCTTAACGTCCATCCGAAAAACGGCAGGAGGACGGTCAGGTAGAAGATGTCCAGCCCGCGCATGAGGTCAAGGCAGAAAAGCCGTTCGCCGGCCCTTGCGCCGCATGGCGGCATCGCTTCGGGCGTCTTGTTCTCAGTCATGTCCTTGCTCCATTGGCATCACATCCGGCCATCGGACGTGACGCATTGTGCTGTAATGCCTTGCGCCGGTTAGCGCATCTCAAGGTACGGAACCTTGTCCATGTCGCCGTAGTCCAGGTTCTCCCCGGCCATGCCCCAGATGAACATGTAGTTGGAGGTTCCGGCGGCGGCGTGTATCGACCATTCGGGTGACGTGATCGCCTGCTCGTTGTGCATCCACACGAGACGCTCCTCCTGGGGACGTCCCATGAGGTGGCAGATCGCGTTCCCGTCGCTGACGTTGAAGTATAGGTACACCTCCATGCGGCGGTTGTGCGTATGGCACGGCATCGTGTTCCACACGCTTCCCGGCTTGAGTTCCGTAAGCCCCATCTGGAGCTGGTTCACGCCGCCGTTCGGCACGCGCCCGAGCACCGTCTGCACAAGCAGCTGGTTGATCACGCGGTCGTTGGAGTCCTCCATCTTCCCGGCGGGGAACGAGTTGGCGAGCGCATACTTTCCGGGGTTCTTCGCGTATGCATCCTTGTCGGTGGTGACAAGCTGCGTCACGTACTCCTTGTGCGCCGGGGCCGAGTTGATGTAGAACTTCGCGGGTTTCGAGGAATCCACCGAACGGAACCTGACTTCCCTCTTTCCGAGGCCGACGTAGAGCGCCTCCTTGAACTTCATGGCGTATTCCCTGCCGTCCACGGTCACTACGCCGTCGCCGCCGATGTTGATGACGCCAAGCTCGCGCCGGTCGAGGAAGTGCTTCGCCTTCAGCTCGAGGAACGGCTCAAGGGAAAGCTCCTTCGACACGGGGAGGATGCCGCCGTACACCATGCGGTCGTGCATGGAGTACGTCACGTTTATCTCGTCCTCCACGAATACCTTCTCCATCAGGAACGAACTGCGGAGTTTCGCGGTGTCGTACCCCTTCACGTCGTCGTAATGCCGTGCGGTCTGCACCCTGTAGTTGACCGTCGTCGCTCCGGCGACTATGGCCATGGCCGAGGACATGGCAAAAACTGCGGTCCTTTTCATTGTCTCGCTTCCTTCCTTATTCTGATGACGTTAACGGCCGTCATCGCGATGGCGGCCACCGCCAGCGCGGCGGCGCCGATCCACTTGCACGTGACGGTAAGATGGTATATCGTCCAGCACAGCAGCGCGCTCGCGAAGTCGAGCGCGGCGCCGCCCTCGAACCCTTCGGGGACCGCGATCCCCGGATTCGTCTTCGCCGCCTCGGCGACGGCCTTCGAGAACGCCGGCGTGAGGTCGGTCACGAAGTAAAGCCCCACGATAAGCGCGACAAGGCCGATGATGAAGGTCTTGAGCACATTGCCCTTCGTTATCGGCAGGACGCACGGGAAGAGGTAGAACATGCCCGCCAGCGACGCGAGCGGCAGGAACTTGTTGCCGGGGAGCACAACGGAGAGGAAGAGGATCACCGGTATGAGGAGGATCGAGACCACGAGCGTGGTCGGATGGCCGATCACCAGCGCGGGGCTCATCCCGATGGAAAGCCCCTTCGCGTTCCTGAACTTGCGGGCGACGAGGTCGCGGGTGGCTTCGGAGATCGGCTTCAGCCCCTCGATGAACAGAGCGGTAATGCGGGGAATAAGCTCCATCACGGCGCCCATTGTGACACCAAGGGCGAGGATCTTCGGTATGCGATCCACTATCTCCTTGAGCGAGGAGCATTGGAGGCATCCGATCCCGCAGCCGATGGTGACTCCGAGGAAGAGAGGCTCCCCAAGGAGGCCGAACTTGCGCTTGAGCCCCTCGGCATCCACGTTCAGCCTGTCGAAGCCGGGTATGCGGTCTAGAAGCCAGCCGATCGCGACGGCGAACGGGGTGAAGCTCTGGCAGAACGGCTGGGGGATGGATATGCCGTCCATGTCCCTGTAGTACTTCTGGAAGCCCTTCGCCGTGAAGTCCGCAAGCATCAGCGTGATCACGTAAAGCATGATCGCCGCGTAGAACGCCCATCCGAGGGATCCCGTCATGAAGAACACCATGCCGCCGAGGAACGCGAAGTGCCAGTAGTTCCACAGGTCGATGTTCACGGTGCGCGTCGCGCCCGCTATCAGCAGCGCAAGGTTCACGCCGAGGCACACGGGTATTATGAACGCCCCCACGGCCGTGGAGTAGGCCACGGCAGCCGCCGCAGGCCACCCCAGGTCGAAGAACGCAAGCTTCAGGCCGTATATCTCGACCATGCCCTTCAGCGCGGGGCCGAGGTTGCTCGTGAGCAGCGCGGTGACGACGCCAAGCCCAACGAAGCCCACGCCGACGAGAAGCCCGGACTTCAGGGCCTTCGTGAACCTGATGCCTATGCACACGCCGAGCACGGTGAAGATGACGGGCATCATCACCGACGCGCCAAGGCCGATCACGTACGCAAATACGTCCCTCATGGCTATGCGGCTTCCGCCCTTATAGCTCCACGGGCCTGTACTTCGGGACGAGCGTCTTCATGCACGTCCAGCCGACGATGTACGCGACGGCGCAGTAGCCGAACACGATGCAGTAGCCGGCGGGCTTGCCGGTGTATCCGAGGAACTCCATCGCGGGACGCACGTAGGAGGCGCCTGCCGCCAGGAGATCCTTCGTCATCTCAACCTCCTTGCCGTCGACGAGCGTCGTGCCGGAGGCATAGGTGAAAAGCGCGCCCGCGCACTTGTTCACCATGAAGCTGCCGCACCCCGCCGCGAACTGGGCGATGCCGGTGAGAGTGCCGATCGTGGATTTCGGGAACATGTCGCCGACGACCGAATAGACGTTCGCGCTCCACGCCTGGTGTCCCGCGCAGGCGAGGCCGATCAGGATCGCCGGGAACCAGGCAGAGATCGCGCCGAGCGGCTGTGCGCCGAGCGCCAGGAGCGGGAAGCACGCGAAGATGAACATCGCGACCATGCGGCCCTCGTAGGGGTTCATGCCCCTCCTGTCGACCATGTACGTGGGCAGCTTGCAGAGGTAGATGGATGCGAACGTCACGATCGCGTACAGCGTGAAGATGAGCGCCATGCCCATCCCGGAGGAGCTCTTGTAGCCGAACTGGTCGGAGAGGTAGCCGGGCGTCCAGAACAGGAAGAACCACCACACGCCGTCCGTGAGGAACCTGCCGAGGACGAGCGCCCACGTCTGCTTCAGGGAGAACGCCTTGAGGTAGGAGATGGACTTCTCCGCCTTGGGCTTTGCATCGGCCGCGGGAGCCTTCTCCTCCATGGCGGCATCCTGATTGATGTAGGCGAGCTCCGCCGCATTGACGTGCGGGCTCGACTCGGGCTTATTGTAGTAGAACACCCAGAAGCCCATCCACACGAAGCCGAGGGCGCCGATGATGATGAACGCCATCTCCCAGCCGCAGAACTTGGCGATGAGCGGGATCGTGAGCGGGGCGACGAGTGCGCCCACGGAGGAGCCGGAGTTGAAGATGGAGGTCGAGAACGCGCGGTCCTTCTTCGGGAAGTATTCGGCCGTGACCTTGATCGCCGCGGGGAAGTTCCCGGCCTCGCCGAGGGCGAGCACGGCCCGGCAGACGAGGAAGAGCCACACCGAGACGGTGATGCCCATCATCGAGACGAACCCCATCGCCTTGAGAGCCTCGGTCCCAACGCCGCAGACCGCGTGGAGGCAGGCGCCGAGAGACCAGATGAAGATCGCCCAGAGATACCCCTTCTTCGTGCCGAGCCTGTCGATGAACTTCCCGGCGAAGAGGTTGCAGAGCGCGTAGATGATGGAGAACACCGCGGTGATGGTTCCGTAGTCGTTGTCCGACCAGTGGAATTCCGGGGCTATGAAATCCTTCCACGTGAGCGAGAGGACCTGTCGGTCCAGGTAGTTGACGGTCGTGGCGGCGAAGAGCATCGCGCAGATGACCCACCGGAACGACGAGGCTTTATTGTTGTTCATGGTCGGTATTGTACCATAAATGAGGGTAAATGTATGAGCAAATGGCTAATGCCCGATCTCGACGGTCACGGGGCCGATGAGGCCTGCCGGCAGGAGCGGCGTGTTGACGCCGAAGTAGTCCCACACGGTGAAGCCCACGC
>CAVFWS010000075.1:1817-9730 GCA_963626295.1 Clostridium sp. CAG:138 | reverse complement strand
CACTTCTACACGGCTAAAACATTCTTTCCTACACGGCTAATATGTCTCTTTCGGTCGCGACAAGCGCGACCCTCCCTCAAATCAATCAAATGACCAAATGCAATCGTAAATCGAAAATCGAAAAATCGTAAATCTTAGATCCCTACCCACTACCTATACTCGCGCAGCGTTCGCACCCCGGTGCCGCCGAACATCCGCTCGTCCTCGAGCCCGGCCAGCGCGGCGGCGAACCCGGCCATGGTGGTGGTCACGGGTATGCCCGCCGCGACCGCGGCGGCGCGCATCCGATGCCCGTCGGCCTCCGCCTCGCCGCTCGTCTCGGACGTGTTCACGATCCAGTCGACCGTGCGGCGGCGGATGAGGTCGAGCGCGTTTGGGCGCCCGCGCGAGATGCGGAACACGGCGCGGGACTCGATTCCCGCCTCCCACAGGCGCGTCGAGGTCCCCCGCGTCGCGTAGAGCGCGTACCCCATGTCCGCGAGCTTCCTCGCGAGCGGCACCGCCCCGTCCTTGTCCTCGTCCTTCAGCGAGAGGAACACGTTGCCCTTGGACGGCAGCGGGCTTCCGGCGGCGATCTGGCTCTTGTAGTACGCGCAGTCCGGGTCGTCGTCCATCGCCATCACCTCGCCCGTGGACTTCATCTCCGGGGAAAGCCCTATGTCCACGCCCGGGAACTTCACGAACGGGAACACCGCCTCCTTCACCGAGTAGTGTCTCGGGATCACCTGCTCCGTGAAGCCGATGTCCTTCAGCTTCTCGCCCGCCATGCAGCGCGCGGCGTAGTCCGCGAGCGGCACCCCTGTCGCCTTCGAGACGAACGGCACGGTGCGCGACGCGCGCGGGTTGACCTCTATCATCCATATGGTCTCGTCGCCGTTCCCGTCGCGCGTCACGGCGAGCTGGATGTTCATGAGGCCGACCACGTGAAGCCTCTCCGCGAAGAGCCTGGCGTAGCGCTTCACCTCGTCGATCGTCCCCTGCTTCAGGGACACGGGCGGCGTTATCGCCGCCGCGTCGCCGGAATGGCAGCCCGCCGCCTCCACGTGCTCGAGGATCGCGCCCACCACGGTCGTCTCGCCGTCGGATATGCAGTCGACGTCGAGCTCCACGGCCCTCTCGAGGAACTTGTCTATGAGGATGGGCTTCCCCTCCGCCGCGGCGACAGCCTCCGCGACGTACCTCTCGAGGTCGCTCTCCGCGTACACGATCGCCATGCCGCGTCCGCCAAGCACGAAGCTCGGGCGCACAAGGACGGGATACCCGAGTTCGGCGGCGATGCGGCGGGCATCCTCCACCGAATGCGCGATCCCGGACGCCGGCTGGCGCATCCCCACGTCAGAGACGAGCCGTTTGAAGAAGTCGCGGTCCTCGGCGCGGTCTATGTCGTCGGGCGACGTGCCTATTATGTTCGCCCCGGCGGCCTTCAGCCGCTGAGCGAGGTTCAGCGGCGTCTGCCCGCCGTACTGCACGATCACGCCGTCGCACCGCTCGCGCTCGTAGATCTCCATCACGTCCTCGAACGTGAGCGGCTCGAAGTAGAGCCGGTCGGAGGTGTCGTAGTCTGTCGATACGGTCTCGGGGTTGGAGTTCACCATCACCACCTCGTACCCGCGCGCCCGCAGGGCGAACGCGGCATGGCAGCAGCACCAGTCGAACTCTATGCCCTGGCCGATCCTGTTCGGCCCGCCGCCCAGGACCATGATGCGGGGGCGGGAGACGGGATCGGAACCGGATGGCGTGAGGGGCGCGAGGGGCGACAGCGACTTGAGGCTCCCGTCGCTCTCGCCTCTCGTGTCGCTCTCGTCTCCCGTCTCTTGTCTCGCGTCATTCCAGCCATAATACGAATAGTAGTACGGCGTCTGTGCCGTGAACTCGCCGGCGCACGTGTCGACCTCGCCGTACGACGGCCTTATCCCGGCGGCGATGCGCATCGCCCGGATCTTCGCCTCCCCACACCCGACCGCCTCGGCGATCTCCCTGTCGGAGAATCCGAAGACCTTCGCCTGGCGGAGAAGCTGCGCCGCGTCCTCACCATCTTCGGC
Organism: Clostridium sp. CAG:138; assembly: GCA_963626295.1. Taxonomy (GTDB): domain Bacteria; phylum Verrucomicrobiota; class Kiritimatiellia; order RFP12; family UBA1067; genus UBA1731. The sequence goes on along the minus strand of CAVFWS010000075.1, from coordinate 7,688 downwards.
AGGATTGACGGGATTGGCGGCCTTCCCCAATCCTGTCGGGAAACCAGATCGGTCGGCGAGGTGCTTCCTGAACGCCTCGATCTCGCCGAGCTCGCGCCTGAACCACGGGTCGAATGCCGACGGGTCGTGGTGCCTCAGCGGAGCCTCGAGCGAGCGGACGGCCTTGAGGTACGCCTGCTTGAACGTGCGCCCGATGGCCATCACCTCCCCGACGCTCTTCATCTGCGTGCCGAGGCGGGTATCGGCGCCGGGGAACTTCTCGAACGCGAAGCGCGGAATCTTCACGACGACATAGTCGAGCGCCGGCTCGAAGCACGCCAGGGTCTTCCCGGTGATGTCGTTCCTCAGCTCGTCGAGCGTGCACCCCACGGCCAGGAGCGCGGCTATCTTCGCTATCGGGAATCCCGTCGCCTTGGACGCAAGCGCGGACGAGCGAGACACGCGCGGGTTCATCTCGATGATTATGCGGCGCCCGGTATTCGGGTCCACCGCCCACTGGACGTTCGACCCGCCGGTCGCGATGCCGATCTTCTCGAGCACGGCGATGGAGTCGTCGCGCATCGCCTGGTACTCGCGGTCCGTGAGCGTCTGGATCGGCGCGACGGTGATGGAGTCGCCCGTGTGCACGCCCATGGGGTCGCAGTTCTCGATGGAGCACACGATCACGGCGTTGCCCGCCCTGTCGCGCATCACCTCCATCTCGTATTCCTTCCAGCCGATCAGCGACTCCTCTATCAGCACCTCGCTGTTCATGGAAGCCTCAAGCCCGCGCCCGACTATCGCGCGGAACTCGTCCGGATCGTGCGCGATGCCGCCGCCCGTTCCGCCAAGCGTGAAGGCTGGACGTATTATCAGGGGCCACGTGCCTATCGTGTTCGCGACCGCCTCGGCCTCGGCCATCGTGTGCGCCGTGCCGCTGCGCGGCTGGTCGAGGCCGATCTCGCGCATCGCGTCCTTGAACTGCTGCCGGTCCTCCGCCCGCGCGATCGAATCGGCCTGTGCGCCAAGCATCTCTACCTTGTAGCGCTTGAGTATGTCCCTCTTGAATAGCTCCATCGCGAGGTTGAGGGCCGTCTGCCCGCCAAGCGTCGGCAGGAGCGCGTCCGGACGCTCCCTGCGTATTATCTCGTGCAGGGTATCGACCGTAAGCGGCTCTATGTATACCCTGTCGGCCTTGACGCCATCGCAGTCGAAGGCATCCGTCATGACGGTGGCGGGGTTGGAGTTGGCAAGCACCACCTCGTAGCCTTCCCGCTTGAGGGCCTTCACCGCCTGCACCCCGGAGTAGTCGAACTCGCATCCCTGCCCGATGACTATCGGACCCGCACCTATTATCAGTATCTTCCGTATGTCGGTTCTTTTCATGCCAAGGGATGGTATGCAAATGCCGTGCCAAGCCATCCCCTTCCCACGTGCCTTGAACGTCCGTACGGCAGTTTCACAAAATGTAAGCCCCATGGCCATCTGCTTACATAATCTGATTTGCGATTTAGTTGGCAGTGGGTAGAGATTTGCGATTTGCGATTTATGATTTACGATTGCGGCGAATATTCCGCGCCTGGCCGCGTCTTCCAGTAGGGCAATGATCGTCAAGCCCTACAGACCTACCGCACGATGATGCGGCAGCCGAGAGGCCTGGCCGTGCGCACCTTCAGCACCAGCCTCTTGCCGTCGACGACCGACACCGACATCCGCTTCGGCTCGAGCGTCGCGTTCGCCGCCGCGAGGACGGAATCCGGGATCGTCAGCGATGCCGTCGCCTCCGCGAGCGTGACCGCGACGCCCTCGCCTTTTCCCATATCTTTTCGATCAGCTTCATCTTTCCTCTCCAGTGGCTTTCCGCGTGTGGTGCCATGTCTCCGACATTATACCACAACCCGGCTTCGCCGTGGCGACGGCTACCTCGCCTCGGCCGCGAGCGAAAGGAGCGCGTCGCGTCCGGCGTCCATCGCCGCCATCGAGCCGGCGTCCGTCGCCTTCTTCACGATCTCGTCGATGCGTGCGAGCAGCGAAGCGTCGCCCTTCGCCTTCGCGCGGAGCCAGAGGACGAGACGCGCGTCGTCGAAGCCCTGGTCGGCGGCGACCTGGCGGCGCGAGAGCATGAGCGAGTCCTTGTCCCAGTCCGCATACACAGAGCCGTAGTCGCACGCGCTCTTCCCGCCCTTGTTCATGTCGGTGGAGTCGAGGGCGTCGCCGCCGGCGGCGGAATCGAGATGCCAGTAGGTCGCGATCTCGCGGAAGCCGTCGCGCATGTTCGTCCAGTAGTCGCGGCGGTAGGGCGCGGCGCCGGTCTCCTTGCCGAGGATGCTGTATGTCCAGAACTCCCTGAACGGGAGGGAGCGCGCGAACCCGATCATCTCGGGCGTGAGGCCGGGGCGGTAGAACTCCACGATGTCGTAGCTCCTTGAGAGGCGCTCGAGCGACCTGCGCCAGACCGGCATGGGGATGCCCGGCAGCGGATTGACGAGCAGGCGGTACTGCGGGCCGAAGCTGCGGATCTTCTCGCCGATGAGGCAGGTCCTGCCCATCTTAGACTCCGGGTCGTCCGGGTCGCCGCTCGGCTCGTCCACGGGATAGAGCACGATGCGGTCGGCCGTGATGCCGTACTTCCCCTCGACGTGGGCGTAGAGCTGCTCGAGGAACGCCTTCATTGCTACGCACCACTTCTCGCCCAGGACGGGCCCGGAGCCTTCGGGGATCCACCATCCCGTGTCGAGCGCCATGTAGAACCACAGCTTGACGCGGCCCTTCTCCATCCCCGCGGCGAGGTGGCTGTCGATGATGCGGTCGAGCGAGCAGAAGTCGCCCGGCAGGAGCTTGCCGTTGCGCCCGTAGCGAGGATAGATCGACAGGCCGGACTGTCCGGGCACGCCGGCGTAGATCACGTTGAAGCCGCGCGAGGCGAGGAACCGCGAGAAGTTCCTTCCCATCGCGGGGGAGACCATGTACGTGTAGCACGAGCGGTCGGCCTCTACCTCGTCGAGGTTCGCGTCCACGACCTCCACCTCGAGCGGGATCGTCTCCGTCTCGAACCCGGCGACGCCGCGCTTCAGGCAGAGCGTCTCCTCGTACCGCCCGGCCTTGAGCCCCCTCGCGTCTATCTCGAGCCACACGAGGGACGTCGAGTGCGGCGCGACGCGCAGCACCGTGCCGAGCGGCATCGGCGCGACAGGGTCCCAGAGCGGCGTGCCGGAGCCGGACTGTATGGGGAAGCCCTCGCGCACCGTCAGGTGGCGCACAAGCCCCTCGGAGTGCGTCTTGTTGAGGCGCGGCAGGTCCTCGGCCGCGTCGGGGACGACCTTCACCTGCCCCACGTACGGGCGGTCGCTCAGGTTCGCGACCGCGAACGACGCGAACGCCCTGCCGCCGCGCGCCGCGCGCATCGCGACCCGCTCGATCGGCCTCGTGAGCGCGTCCGGCTCCACGTCGTTGCCCCACGCGTCCGCCGGACGGTAGGCGAGGATCTTCTTGCCGCGCAGGGAGATCTGCAGGAACGCCTGCGAGAGGTTCCGCTGCATCGCCTCGAGCGCGGCGAACGCGCCCGCGCTGCCGCCGTGCTTCTCGACCGCGGCGGCGAACTCCGCGATCGCCTTCTCGGCCTCGGCCCTCGCCGCCGCGTCCGTGAAGCGCTCCTCCGCGCTCCTCCGCGCCGCCGCGACCTGGCGCGAGAAGTACGCGCCGCACGACCCGTAGACGACGCGCCCGAAGGACGGGGGGTCGAAGAACGCCGTGCCTGTGGGCTTCCACGATGCCACGCCCGCCGTCGTGGGGCCCACGCGGATGAACTGCATCGCGAAGAGATCCCCCTCCTCCGGCATCTTCTCGAACACCTCCTCGCGCGGGATCCTGAACACGAGCGTGAAGCCCGCGGCGCCGTCCCTGCACTCGCCCCTGAACGCGCTCTTCCACCCGGAGCGCGGCGTGCCGTCCTCGATCCGCTCGCTCCCCGTCAGCCCCGCCGCGTTGACCGCGTAGTGGAACACGAGCGGCTTGCCGGCGGCGGGCTGCAGGAACACCTCCACGGCGTCGCCGGACCACGGCGAGCCCTTGCTTCGCTTCACCTCCACGCCCGGCGGCACGGGGCACGGGACCTCTATCGTCACGAGGTTCTCGTCCACCGAGACCGTCGCGCTGGAGCGGCACCGCTGGAACCCCTCCTCCGCGCGCACCACCGCGCCGAGCGCGATGCCGTTCGAGACGCCGTCGCCGACCTTGTCCTTGATAGCGAAGAGGCCCGTCCGCCCCCGCCCCTTGGCGAGCACGAGCACCGCGTCCGCCGGCTCCTCCCCGCCGTCCGCCGCCGCGTCGCCGAACTGGGCCTCGGGCGCGCCGAGCGCCTCGTCGTAGATCGCCACGTCGTCCACGAACCCGAGGAAAGCGCGCGGCGAATCCGGGTTGCCGTCGTCCAGCCCGACGCGGAAGAGGGGATAGCCCTGGGCCTTGGATTCGACGAAGATGCCGCCGAACCCTGGGCATCCGGCCTTCCGGACCGCGAGCACGCCGTCGAGGTAGGCCGAGAGCTCTCCCGCCGCCGTAAGGGATACGCGCACCGTGTGGTAGCGTCCCTCCGCCACGTCGAGCGGCTCGGACGCCGCCTTGAAGTCCACGGCCGGGCCTGAGCCGTCCTTCGGGGCCGGGCGGAAGAAGGACACCTCGAGGCGGCGGTCCTTCGTCAGCCTCGCGAGTGCCCGGCCTCGCCGCCACGAGTGCCAGGCGTAGGACCAGAGCGCATGGCCGTCCTTCACGTCGAACGCCCCTTCCAGCCGGAACGAGAGGTCGACCGTCCAGGCGTCGCCGCCGAAGCGGAGGCCCGGCACCTGCGTGGGCGCGCCGCGCCCGACCCGGCACGCCGTCGTGCCGCCGACGCCCTGCCCGGGGCAGAGGGAATCCGCGTAGAAGGCGTTCTTCCTCGGCGACGCGCCGGCATCGGCGACAACTCGGCCCCTCTCCACGCCGGAGTCGAAGTTCCAGAGATGCGCCGGCGTCGCCGCAAGGGCGTGGAGGGCGAGAACGGGGAGTGCGAGCTGGACGATGTTCTTCATGCCATTCCTTGTCTTGGTCTTTTCCGAGCGATTCTATCAGGCCCGTCAATACAGGGTCGCCGCGATCCTGAATCCGAGCGTGGTGGCCACGGTTGCCGGCTCATACTTGTAGTGCCTCATGCCGAGATAGCTCCACGCATACCAGGCTTCAAAGTACGAACCGCGCACCTGGCGAGCGCTGCCGGACGCCGGGCCGGCGGGGTCGACCTGCTCCGTCTCGACGTCTATCATCGGGTCGTCCCAGTCCACGCCGTAGTCGAGGCACCACTGCATCACGTTCCCGAGGACGTCGTACAGCCCCCAGCCGTTCGGGCGATAGGTGCCGACCGTCGCCAGATTGGCGACGTAGCCCTCGCAGTCCGCCGTCTTGACGTTCCCGGAGCATCGCGCGACCTTCATGAGGTTCGTCGCCACGTAGGTATAGCCGTTTACCATGACCGAGCGGCCGCCGCCGCGCGCCGAGCAGATGGCGAGGACGGATGCCGCCGCCGCCAGCAGATGCCTGAAATGAAAGGATGACATGGCTGCACCTCCCTTCCCTTAGCGTACCACGAACACGGAGCCCCGCCTGCAGGGCGCAAGGGCGAAGTCGATGCGCCACCACGTGTCGAACACCGACCCGCCCAGGGTCATCTCGTCCTCCGCGACCGCCACGGGCAGTATCTGCGGCTCGACGTCGATCCAAGCGGGCTCGGCGAACCCGTTCGCGGCGGCAAGCGCCGCAATCGGCAGAAACATCCCCCTCGCCAGCCTGGCGAGCGTCCATCCGTTTGCACAGTCTCTTCGCTTCATCACGCACCATCCTTTCCGTTCACGCCCCCATCGGGAC
>CAVFWS010000075.1:0-1807 GCA_963626295.1 Clostridium sp. CAG:138 | reverse complement strand
ACACAACTTGGCTTTACGGCGTAATTGTAGCAAAACTGCAAGAAACGTGCAATATTTTTTATAATTGCTAAAATTACCCCCCCCCCATTTTTCATGCAGTTATCGCCCGTTACGCGAGTGATTCTATCACAAGTGCGGATCACAATCTGCGTCATAGCTTCGCGCAGAGCCAGCTGCGAATCCACGGACGGAGCGCATACAGGGGAAGCGACCGCACCGTCCGAGACGTCGAGAAGTTCTTGAGCGACGTCTTCACGGCAAAGTCCGGTCGATAGGCGGACATGTAGACGCCAAGGCTCTTCGCCTTTGTGTTCGTCGCCGACTTGACTTCGACCGGATAGACGCCGCGGATCCCCTGGACGACGAAATCGACTTCCGCTATTCCCGCATCCGGCGTCCAGTAGCCGGCCGCGATCCCGGCCGCCGTCAGCTCGCCCATCACGAACTGCTCCGTCAAGGCGCCCTTGAAATGTCCGAAGAGCGCGTTGCCCTCCAGGACAATGGCGGGGTCGAGCTCGCTCATCGCGCCCAGAAGCCCGACATCGTGCAGAAAGACCTTGAACGCGCCCGAGTCCATGTGATGCGACAGCGGAAGCCCCGGCGGACAGACACGCCGCAGCCGACGGATCATCCCCGCGTCCTCCAGCCATTCGAGCACGACCTCGTAATCGCGCGCACGCGCACCGTGCCGGACACCCGCGTAGGAGAACTTCTCATTCGCCTTCGCCAACTGGGAAGGAATGCTGTTCCAGACGAGACGGATCTTCGGGAGCAGGTCTTGCGGCGCATGCTTCTTGAAGTCGTCGTCATAGTCCGACAGGATCCGGACTTGCGTCCGTCGCGCCTCCACCAGGCTTCCCGTCTCAACCCAGTCCGCCACGGCTTCCGGCATCCCCCCGACGACGAAATACTCCTTGAGCGTCCTCTCGTATTCTCGCGAGAGCCTTTCGACGGTCTCCCAGTCGCCATTCTCGACTGCCTCCAGAAGCGACGCGTTCCCGGTCGCACGCAGGAATTCCGCATACGTCATCGGATTGACGTCCAGACGGTCGACCTTCCCGACGGGAAACGAACCACGCGAGCCGTCCGAATCATTCGCTGCGCGATGTCCGTACGAGAGGCCGAGGAGTGATCCGGCCGCCAGAATCGCCAAGTCCGGCATATCCTCGCAAAAGAACTTCAGGCTCGTCAAGGCGCTCGGACATTCCTGAATCTCGTCAAGGATCAGCAACGTCTTCCCCGGCACGATTCGCTCGCCCGTCGCCGTTTGCAGAAGACGAAGCAGACTGGCGGGATCAATGTCCGCATCCTTCAGTTGACGGCAAAGGGACTGTCGGCGCATGAAGTTCACAACGACTGACCGTCCGGGGAACTCCTTTCGGGCAAACGCCTCCATCAACCACGTTTTACCGACTTGACGTGCTCCCATCAAGACGAGCGGTTTTCGCTTTCGGCTATTCTTCCATTCTACAATTTCATCTATGCATTCTCTGAACATGCTCTACCACCTCTATCGAAAGCGTATCACATTTCCTTGACGAATATCAAGCGTCCGCGCACACTTTCTTGACGAATACAGAACGACATCATCACATTTCCTTGACGAACGGCCAAATTATACCATATTCCGGCCGCACTGTTCAGAGGCGCACGCAATAATAGCAGAACTGCGAAGAGAATGCGCAACAATAATTGCCCCCTTTGGGCAGTTATCGCCCGTTCCGGGGATTTTCGGGGGTAGGGTTCAGTTCACTCTTCCGGCTTCAGGTAGCGCAGCAGCTCGTCGAAGCGGTTGACCTTCACGGTG
>CAVFWS010000074.1:0-9878 GCA_963626295.1 Clostridium sp. CAG:138 | reverse complement strand
CGCCCTTCTCGCTGCCGCGCCGGAACGTCCAGCGCTCGACGAACGCCTTCGCCGCCTGCCGCCGTCTCTCGTCAGATTTCGCCATATGGGGGATTATACCAAAAAACCGCGACCGCCCTCCCTTCCCGTGAGTGGGAGAGCGAAAGCGCGAAAGCGTCGCGCGGGGAATCACCACCAGCGCCAGTTTTCCGGGAACAGCCTTACGTTCATTATGTGGTCGACGTAAGGCGCAACGCCATCTTCCACGCCGTAAACCTCCATCACGTCAAACCGGAAGTTGCCGTGCCAGCGTTTGCGCATCAGCCAATTCGCGCTCGCCCTAAGCAGGTTCCGCCTCTTGCGGCGGCCTATGCCCCAGAGGCGGCAGGCGAAATCGGACTTCGCCTTGTGCGTCTTCACTTCGACGAACACCACGCTTCGTTCGCGGGGGTCAAAGGCGACTATGTCAAGCTCGCACCTCCTGTCCCTCCGGCATGGCCGCACGTTCCTGCCGATGATGCGCCACCCCAGCGCGGCGAGATGCCGGACCGCGACACCCTCTCCCCACCGTCCACGCGCCACGCCCACGTTCACGGCGCCTGGGCCGCCATGCGATCTCTCCGCACGACCCACGAGTCCCCTGAGCAGCCTAAGCACCTTCCCCATCTCCACACCCCCTTCACCGACGGCCCCAATGCGCCATCTGGATCCGCCCCCGGGGGCGCAGATTCCGTGCCGCAACGGCAAAGATCCCGATCCATGCGGCGTACCACACGATGCATTCGAGCCAACTCCACGGATACGTCTCGAACGATGCCCCCGGACACTTCGCGACGGTTTCCGACACCCATTCCATCATCCATGTGCAGCAGGCCGCGAGGTTGTTGAACAGGGCCCCTATCGGCCTTGCCACCACCGACGCCGCAACCCCCATCGCGCTGAACAGCACCGACATCGTCGCGAGCGGCACGACGGCGACGTTCGCGACAAGCCCGCCCATGGATATCCTCCCGAACACCATGGCCGATATCGGCGTGCTCGCTATCCACGACGCAAGCGACACGCCAAGCATCCCAAGGACCCACATGATGCGTCCCCGCCAGCGGCAGAGCAACGCGCCAAACCTGCCTTCCGCCCCAAGCGCGCGCTCCTCGGCCGCCCACTCGAGCGCGCCGGCGAAAGGAAGGGCGAACCGCGACGACCAGCGTATCCAGAGGAGTATCCCGAGGATCACGGCGAACGAGAGCCCGCATCCCACGTCGAACACCATCGCCGGCGAATACGCATACACGATGATGGCGGTCACGCCCAGTGCCGCAAGCGAGTCAGGCTTGCGACCGAAGAGCCGGGCGCCGAACCAGAGCGACAGCATCAGCGCGGCCCGGATCGCGCTCGCCCTCGCCCCGGTGAGCATCACGTAGGCCGCAAGCAGCGGGATGCACAAGGCGGCCTGCATCGACGGGGAGAGGCCGGCCTTCTTTAGGAGGGCGTTCAGCGCTCCGGCTATGAGCATCACGTGCAGCCCGGATATGGCGAACACGTGCATGGTCCCGGCAGCGGCGAACGCGGCCCGCTTGTCGGACCCGACGCCCCCCCGGCGCCCGAGAAGCATCGCCATGTTCGTCAACGCCAGCTCGCGTCTCCACACGAGCCCCGCCTCCCCATACGCCGCCATCCGGTCGGAGGCCGAGCGGTACGCCGCCTGCGCCGCAGGCCCTGCCGCCGGCGCGATCCGCTCCATCTGATCCCCGCCAAGCACCCACAGGGTGCGGCACGAGTACCGGCTCGGCGCGCCCTGCCGCAGCGACAGCCAGCCGTGGCAGCGCCACCTTTCGCCCGCCTTTGGAGTTTCGCCCACCATGCCCATCCGGATGACGACGCGAACCGGAACGCCATCTACCGTGGAGCCGAATGTGACCAGCCTACCGTCCTTCGAGCGCCGCTCCCGGCTCGATACCTTGCCCTCAACGTCAAGCTCGTAAGCCGGCGGACGTCCATCGGCAGAGGGCGAATGGGATCTTTCCTCGACATCCATGCGCCGCGTCTCGCATCGCCACGAAAGCGCAATCCCGGCAAGAGCCGCAACAGGCCAGCGCAGATGCCTCACGTCCCAGCCAAGCCACACAAGCGCAAGCAATGTCGTGCATAGGCACGCCCACGGCCACATCCCCGCCAGGCGATGCGACTCGAAGCCCAAGCCCTCGCCCAGGACAAGCGCGAACGCGACGCACACCATCGACAGACCGGACACTCTCGCCCTGCATTCCATGCGGCCTAACTCCAGTAGTTCCTGTCGAGAGCCCGCCACCCTGCCGCCAGATTCACGTCCTCATCCCCGACGGCATCCGCGCCCCGCAAGTCGGCCACCGTCCGCGCCACCTTGAGGACCCGGTCATAGGCGCGCGCCGAAAGGTCAAGCGCCTGGAGCTTCTCGCGCAATGCCGCCTGGGCCTTGGCGTCGAGGCGGCAATACCTCGCCACGTCCCTCGGACGCATATCCGCGTTGCAGAACACGTCGGGGTCGTCCGCGAACCTGCGGGACTGGATGTCGCGGGCGAGCATCACGCGCTCCCTTATCTTTGCGGAAGGCTCCCCCGACGGCAGCTGCGACAGCATGTCGTATGAGACGGGCGACACCTCGATCTGTATGTCGATCCGGTCAAGGAGCGGGCCCGAGACCCTGTTGCGGTATTCCATCCTCTTGCTGCGCGAGCATCTGCACGTGTGGCGCTCGTCCCCGAGATACCCGCATGGGCACGGGTTCATCGCCGCCACGAGCATGAACCGGCTCGGGTAGTCGCACGTGCCCGCGACCCGCGATATCGTCACGTGGCCATCCTCAAGCGGCTGACGCAGCACCTCCAGCGAATTCCTGCTGAACTCCGGCATCTCGTCAAGGAACAGCACCCCGCGGTGCGCAAGGGACACCTCCCCCGGCTGGGGATGGGCGCCTCCGCCGAGCAGACCAGCCGTGGATGCCGTGTGGTGCGGCGCGCGGAATGGCCGATGCAGGACAAGCGGCTCCCCGGGCTTCAGCATTCCCGCAACGGAATGGATCCTGGTGACCTCAAGGGCCTCTTCGACGGTCAGCGGCGGCAGGATGGAAGGTATGCGCTTCGCGAGCATCGTCTTGCCGCACCCCGGAGTGCCTATCATCATCAGGTTGTGCCCTCCCGCGACGGCGACCTCTATCGCCTGCTTCGCGAAGTCCTGCCCCTTCACGTCGATGAAATCGTCGCCCGTATCCCTCGCCGCGAGCACGAGACGCGAGAGATCGGCGAACACGGGACGGATATCCGCCCTTCCCTCCAGGAACCCGACCGCCTCGCGGAGCGTCCTTACCGGATATACCGAAATCCCATCCACCACTGCGGCCTCGTCGGCATTCTCGACCGGGACCAGCACCCCGCGCTTGCCTATCCTGCGCATCTCCATGACGATAGGCAACACGCCCCGGACGCGCCGCACCTCGCCGGAAAGCGCAAGCTCCCCCACAAGGCCCCATCCCGCAAGGTCGGCGCAAGCCATCTTGTTTGCCGCCGCAAGCAGGCATATCGCGATGGGGAGGTCGTATATCGGCCCCTCCTTGCGCACGTCCGCCGGCGCGAGATTCACGGTGATGTTCGACTCGGGACGCTTGAACCCGGAATTCGATATCGCCGTTGAGACCCTGTCCTTCGCCTCCTTTACCGCCGTGTCCGGCAGCCCCACTATGGCGAACTGCGGCGCTCCATTGGAGGCGCACACCTCTATCTCGACGGTTCGCGCGCGAACCCCCGACACTGAACCCGAATAGCACTTCGCAAGCCTCGGCTTATTTCCCATGGCAAACCTCCACATCCGTTCCCGGACATCCCGATTCAGCCCCAAGCGCCGCGACAAGGCGGCAAGCGTCGCATCCGGGGTGCGCCGCAAGGCAATAGTCCCGATAAATGTGCAGCAGCCCCTGCTGCAGGACCCCGTTCCGGGAATACAGCGCGGGGTTGTGGTCACGCCCAAACAAGCGGTGCGCAACGAGACGCATCACGCCATTCGTGCATTCCGGCGGAAGCCACGGCGGCACTTCGCCCAACCTGCCTCGCGCAAGCGCATACGGCACCATCACGTTGGACAGGATGGCCGCGAACGTGCCGGCGCCAATGTGCCGGGGCTTCCCTCCCGTGAAGATCGCGGCGGCATCCGCGATGCGCTTCCTTGGGGAATTGCATGGACGCACGTTCGCATGGCACCACGGATGGTCTGCCGCCACGTCAAGCTCGGCCACGCAGCTGAGCGCCTCGTAGGCGGCGCACTCCGTATGCGGCAGGTCATTCAGCGGCAGCCTTTCCGCCAACGCCCGGAACGGTGCGGAGTTCTTGGAGTACCCAAGCGCGTTGAACAGCTCTTCATAGAAGACCTGTTCGGCATCCCCGCTCCGCATGATGCGGGCCTTGATCCGCCGGGCCTTCATCCCGATGCGGCGCCTGCCGGCGGCGAGCAGCATCTCCAGCCCCCGATCCACATCTCCGCCGAAATGGCGCTCGCACGGACGTGGGGAGGACGGCAGCCTTGCGTATGGATAGGCCGTGACATCTATCTCGTCAAGCGAAAAGTCGCTCCTGCGCCCAAGCATGCCGCCGAGGCACACGGAAACGCAGCCTACCGGCAATCCCGCCGGAGGGTTGCCCCCGTACCACGTGACGTGCGCCACAACGCCAGAGTACGCAGGGTCGCCGCCATGCCCATGCGCGACCCAGTCCGACGGGCGAAGGTGTATCTCCACGTCGCCCTCGACCACGCTGCGGCCGCGCCCCACCTCGAGGACGGCGTGGCGGAAATCCGGCCCGGCCTCAAGATTCCATACGCCTGGATCCCTGACGACCAGATCTCCGCCACGCACGGTATGGAGCGGCGAAGGACGCAAGGCCGGATCGTACCAGATCGCCTGCACGTGCCGCTCGGTAAGCGGCGAAGCGTTGACGGCAAACGCCTTCATGCCACTTCCTTCAGTGCCGCCGCACCCACGGCGCCGTCCTCTTTCTGAAGAGGCTTCCGTTCTCGCGCCAAGACGGAAGGCACGCCGAATGCCATGTAGACCATGCTTGCCGCAAGCGCCTCGCACAGCACTACGGCCTCCGTCATGGAAAGCAGAATGGATATCCTGCGCGGATTCCCATCCACAGCCTTGCGGGACACGGAGAACAGGTATCCGGGGGCCGGCTCGAGCCTGTGCTCAAGGGTGATCACGGTGCTGGCCTTGACCGTCTTGTGGAACAGACCCTTCCCGTCGCATATGCTTTCATGGTATCCGCGAAACACCTCGAGCATCTGCGCCACCTCGTTTATCGAAAGGCGAACCGTTATGCGGTTCTCCCAGTCGAACGTGGGCATCACCCTGGCGCCGTCCACGTACGACCCTACCGTCTTCTGCGGAGACATCGTCACGAACACGGAACCCTCCACCACGTCATGCGCGGGATGGAGCTCGAATTTGGCGGATGCGCCCGTGCCCTTCCCGTTCGGATGGCAGCACGTGTAGCATGGCCGCACGCTTGTCACAGAAGGATTGTCATTGCCATGGTTCATATGCGCCTCCTTTACATTTCCGCGCCAGCGACCGCTTCGGCCGCCGCACAATCCGCGGACTGCGCGGTGACCGGCAGCTGCGCCTCTCCGCTCATGAATTTGGACACCGCGACAAGCACGGCGCAGGACACTATGCCCGCAAGCAGATAACTGCCGGCATCGAACAACTTCTCTTTCATTGCTTTGCTCCCCTTATCTGGTTTCTGCGATCTGGAGTGGCGGTCACGCAACCGGAACTCGACTATCGCCCTTACGCGATGAAAGATATCAAAGCAGGGGAAATCAATTGTCAGAAAATTGTCAAAGCGAAGTCAAACGTATGTCAAATGTCACGGAATCGCCGGACAGTGGCGATGGGCAGACACTATATAAATGCGGTGGTTCGTTGCCTCTGTAATCCGTGGTTAAAAACGGATCAATGCCTATATCTTCCAATGCAATCGTAAATCGCAAATTCCAACTGCCATCTACCATCTCTGAATATGCTATAATTCGCGCCGTTTTGCGCCAAAAGCGCAACCGCAACTGTGCAAAGATGGAAAACGCCAAGCAGACGACTGCCCACATCGCCACGAAGCTCAATTGGCTCCGCGAACGACTCCATGGCCTCGGTAGCGCAATGGTGGCGTTCTCCGCAGGCGTAGATTCCACATTACTTTTATATGTGGCCCACGAAACAATGGGGGACAGGGCGGTTGCCGCGACAATCCGCTCCCGCACGTTTCCGCATCGCGAGTTCGAGGAGTCGCTCGCCTTCTGCAAGACGCATGGCATAAGGCACATCATCGTGGATTCCGATGAGCTTTCGTCGCCGTCATTCGTCGAGAACACCCCGGACAGGTGCTATCACTGCAAAAAGGCGATCTTCTCAAAGCTCGTAGGCTTGGCGAAGGAATCCGGATATGCCGCCGTGCTTGAGGGATCGAATCGCGACGACGATGGCGATTTCCGTCCGGGACGACGCGCCGTAAGGGAATTGGGCGTGGTCAGTCCGCTTCACGAGGCTGGTCTCACGAAATCCGACATACGAATCCTCTCCAAGTCGATGGGGCTTCCCACATGGAGCAAGCCGTCGTTCGCCTGCCTCGCATCGCGGATACCTTACGGGGAGCGCATCACGTCCGAAGCCCTCGCCCGCATCGAGAGCGCTGAACAGTGGCTGCTGGATTCCGGGATGGGCCTTGCGCAACTGCGCGTGAGGGCCCATGGCGACCTTGCCCGGATCGAGGTGCCGCCGGCAGACATACCCCGCATCGCCAGCCGCGCATCGGATGTCTCTTCCGCACTGAGAGGCGTCGGCTTCAGACAGGTCGCTCTCGACCTCACCGGCTACCGCACCGGCAGCATGAACGAATCGCTTACCGGCGCGGAGCGCGAAGCGGCGGCAGACGGAACCATCGGAAAATGAAGGGACCCAGTGCATGAACGGAATCGGCAAAGACGAAGCCTTGTCACTGCTCAAGCCCGAACGACGCAATGAACTGCGGGCGCGGGCGCACGACGTCACGGAGGAATGCATCGAGAAGCGATTTGACTTCTGCTCGATCATAAACGCAAAAAGCGGCCGATGCACGGAAGACTGCAAATGGTGCGCACAGTCCAGGCATTGGAATACCGGGTGCGACACATACGGATGGGTAGGGACGGAAGCGTGCGTGAATGCCGCCAAGGAGGCGGAGGCCAACGGTGCGGACCGCATCGGCATAGTCACGTCCGGGAAACGCCTTTCCGCGAACGACCTCGACAACGTGTGCGCCGCATTGAGGGAAATGCGCAAGACCACCAGAATCGGACTTTGCGCATCCCTTGGGCTTCTCTCGGAAGATGATCTTGCCCGACTGAAGGCCGCCGGACTCGACCGCATACACTGCAACATAGAGGCGGCGCCGTCGCTGTTCAGGACGCTCTGCTCCACGCACACCACCGCCGACAAGGTCAGGACGCTGCAGGCCGCAAGGCGTCTCGGCTTCCAGATATGCTGCGGCGGCATAATCGGCATGGGGGAGACCGACGAACAACTGGCTGAGTTCGCATTCGCCCTGAAGGAAATCGCGCCCGACTGCATCCCGGTAAACGTACTGCACCCGATAAAGGGAACCCCGCTCGGCGACCGCGCAATCCTCGATCCCGACCGGGTGATAGATTCCGTCGCGCTCCTGCGGCTCGTGAACCCCACGATTCCTCTCCGCTTTGCGGGCGGCAGGCGGGACATGGACGACGAGACGGCCGCAAAGTGCATCCACGTCGGGATGTCCGCCGGCATAGCCGGTCCGCTCCTCACAACGCCAGGCGCCGACTTTAACGACGACCGCGAACTTGCGATCCGCGCCGGCTACACGGTGAGCGCCGCAAAATAGCGACGCCGTGACACTGCAACATCTCAGCCCCGTATCCATAATGGCACGGAGCGTCACACTCGTGTGACAAACTGGCGCATTCAACGTCCGTTCTGCCCCTCACATCGCTTTGGCACGGCATTTGCGTACACATGGCGTGTGAACAAAAAAGAAGGAGCAACAATGAATACACTATTGAACATAGATCCATGGAACATATTGAGCGACCTTCTCGACGCAGACAGTCAGGCGTTCAAGGATGTGAGGGCAAGGGCCTGCGGACATTTCCCGCCCGTCAACGTATTCCTTGACGACGATGCGGCAATCATAGACCTGCTGCTTCCCGGCAAGACGGCAAAGGATATCGAGTTGTCCCTCGAACCCCAGGCGGTCGTCATCGCAGACAAGCCGGCTGAGACGACCGATGCCGCAACCGGCAAGCCGACCGTCGCGCAGCCCGCCTGGTCGCGCCGCCTGGCGCTACCGTTCAGGGTTGATGCAGAGAAGGCCAACGCGAAATTCACGAACGGCATTCTCAGGATCGAGCTTCCGAAGGCAGAGAAGGCCGGGGTTCGCCATATCGCAATCGAAGGCTAAACGAAAGGAGAAAGAAAATGAACGAAGAGAAATTTGTGGTTCCGTCGGCAACGCTCTCCGAGCGTCCGGAGGAGTATGAGCTGAAGTTCGTGGTGCCTGGCGTCGGGAAAGGCGACGCCGACCTCCATGTGGAAGGCAGGACGCTCACGCTGAAGACTCACGCGAAGCACCAGAACCCGGCTGGGTTCAAGCAGGTCGCGTCCGAATTCGAGAACGTGAACTACGCCATGAGCGCGGAGATACCCGAAAGGGCAGACCTCGCGACCCTCACGGCCAAGATCGAGAACGGAATCCTCACGGTCACGATAAAGAAGCGGCCGGAGATGCAGCCGAAGAAGATCGAGATACAATAACCGGAATGCGATGGCAGCGCATCGCAACTTGCCGAAACGGCAAGACGGGAAGGCCAACCGATTGCATGATCGGCTGGCTTTCCTGTCTGGGGAGTGAGGCATCCGTTCCCCATGGATTCCAAAAGCGGGATTTTCGGAAAGGCCATGCCGGACAACACAAGCGAGATCACGAGAATCGTGACAGAATCCGTCCCCGACCAGTACCGCAAGGTCGTCCTTTCGATGGACGGCTTCGACTTCTCGCGAGACGGCGACGAGCACATCCATCTGCCGGACTTCATCCTGTTCGACCAAGTGGGCCCGGTCGAGGCAGAGCGCTTCTTCTACATCCTCAACCGCGACAACTTCGACTACACGGAGTGGCAGAAGGGACTGTTCGCGGACGAAACGGCGGGTTCTCTCGTGGAGAAGATCAAGGCATTCAAGCCTCGGCGCATCCGCCTGACGTCTCGGCAGGAATCCGGATATCCTACAGGCGCAAGGAAGGCGTTGCAGAGGGTTCGCTGACGGATATCCAATCTTCAAACCCACAACCCTCCAGCAGAAAGGAACGGAGAGAGCGAAATAGGCGAGAGGCGGAGGTAACGCGCCGCCAAACCAGGTCAATTTGCAACTGCAAAGTGGACGTCAAGTGCGAAGATGCGCCGGCAACGCCGTGAGACGGAGCATCGTCAGGGGAACGTGGCGGGGCGGGATGAAGAGAGAAGCGCAGATGGTGCCAGAGAAAGGACTGGAAATTTCGTATCGGTCGCTTTGCTGAAGGTCTGACGCAGAACCCTCAGGTCAGGAAGGTCATGACGAGGTTGACCATCATCTCCTTCTCGGACGGACGCGACTCGGCGATCATGACCGTCAGCGCGACGAGCGTCGAGTCGGCGATGCGTTTGGAGCCGTCTTCACAACGTCCAAAACTTGATCCGCGTCGAGGTGGCTTGACACGCGCTTCATCACCTCGACGGCCTGCCCGAGCTGGCGAAGACGCATCTCGTTGAGCGCCGCGCCCTTGAGCAGATAGTCGCGCAGCACGGATGTCGCCCACCGGCGGAAC
>CAVFWS010000073.1:0-9880 GCA_963626295.1 Clostridium sp. CAG:138 | reverse complement strand
CGAGATTCTGTTCTCGTTTTCGATTCGTTCAGCCGACATCTCAAACGGGATGCCGCCCGTCTGTATCTCTACGGCGATCTCCAGTTTGGCCTTGTCTTTGCCAAGGAGAAGACGATAATTGCCGTCCGCTGCCTTTTCCAGTGTCCCGCAGGTGATGATCGCCACGGAAAACGTTCCTTCGTCATCGAACGCGACCGCATCCGAGACCGTCACGGACTTCGCAAGCCGGTCATACGTAAACGTGCGCACAAGCGAGTTTGCCTTTGACTTTGTCCGGTCGTATGCGCCAGCCAACTCCATGGAGATGACGTCTTTCCCGTCAGAGAAATCAGTCTTGAGTACCCTTGCGGCAAATCTCCTGCCGCAGGACTGAAGAGCGCCATTCGGCACTGGCAATGGATGCCCGTAAGAGTTGATCATGGGAATCTCGTAGCGCTGGCCGCTGAACGTCTTTGCGTTGTACTCGGTGCCGCCGGCGTCGCCCGCGGCCCACGTCTCGCCCATGAACAGCGCATACGAGCCCACGTCGTTGTGGTTGTGGAACTCGTTGTTGTGGCCTCCCTTTAGCGCCATGCGGAACGGCATATCGCCCGTGCCGTTCCTCAATACCCACATCTGCGCATCGGGGAATCCTGAGCGGATCGGGTATGTGGTGGCCACCGGAGCGGGTGTGCTGCTCCACTGCCCAAGGTCCATCAGGAATGCGTATCCGATCCCGCCTTCAAGAGGCTTGTGGTCCAGTGCATTCCGCGTGACGGGAAGGTCTGGCCATATGAGGTGCCCGAGCTTCAGGATAAGGCTGTCCAATGCGCCGTTGCCATCGGCGAACGCAGGCGCCGTCTCGCCGAAGATAAGGGAGCCGGTGCCGAACTCCATCACCTTGCGGGCCTTTGGCGTCCCGCAGAGGTTGACCTTGCCACCGGTCGCTTCGCGCACGGCGAGCGTAAGGGTGAGGAAATTGCCCCAGCCGTAGCACCAGTATCCCATTCCTTCGGAACAGTACCCGTCTTCAGTGAACCCCGTCATGAACGTCTTGGCGGAACGCTCCGCCGCCTCTATGAACACGGCCCTATCCTCCCGGCTCTCCAGCACGGCAAGCGCGGCGCGCGTGACACCGGAGTGGCATACGGCCGTCCAGTTCGCCGTACCCTGTATCCACCACATCGGGCGGCAGTCGCTCCCTGACTTGGCCTTCGCGAACCGTTCGCGCAACGGGGCGAATATCCTGCGCTCAAGCTCGGAGAGCGTCAGCCTCTCGACGTCCCCGGGCAGGCGCCCGCGGAGGACGCAGACCGTGAAAGCGCAGGCGAATGCGCGCGACTGGGCGCCGAGGTCCACGTTCTGCTCCTCGCCCCTGAACGCCTTGAGCTCGCGGTCGTGAGCCGGCATGCACCACGTACGCTCCGAGCAGATGGTGCGCAGGTAGTCGGAGATCCTGGGGATGAACCGCCCCCTGCTCTCAAGGCATTCGGCCAGCACAAGGTGGTTTAGCGTGTATAGACGCTTGAAGAACGGCTTCTCGTAGCGTGTGCGGTTTCCGTTGCCTGGCGTGCTGAATTCGAGGTAGAGCGCGTCGGTGCATTCAGCGATGGGCTCCTTCGCCGCGCGCTCCGCCGCCTGCATCTGCCTGCGCCCCTCGTCCGTGTCGGCCAGCCGGTCCCAGACCGCGCGGTTGGATACGTGCGCTCCCGGCATGCCGGGCTTCTCCGGGAGCATCTTTGCGATTTCCGCAACGCGGGCGTGGTCGATCTCCTGAAAGCCGCATGCCCGCCATGCCATGCCGACCGACGCGAGCAGCGCCAGCGTGGTCCCGATATGTCTTCTTGCGTTCATGTAAGCGTTCCCTTCATGTAGGATTTCAAGACGGAATGTTTGCCGTCAGTCTTTCGATACGGAGTTCCTGAAGCGGATTAGGGCTTCGAGGAAATAGTAGTCGCCGTAGTCGAGCGGCGTGTCGATTTCGGAGTTGGTCGGTTTGCTGCCGACGCCATGCTTGAGGAGGAAGTGCCCGATCTCGTCGCCTTCCGAGAAATATGCGGGCGACGCGAGCGAGAGCATCTGCCTTACGGCGAACGCGCGATAGGCCGCACCCTTTTCGCCGCCAACGAAATCCGCAAGCTCAAGAAGGCCCGAGGCCATGATGGAGCCGGCCGAACTGTCGCGCTCTTCGCCGGGCGCACCGAAGTCCCAGTACGGGATGCCGTCTTCCGGCATGTTGGGATGGTTCATGGCGTAGTCCGAGACCTTCTGCGCGAACGCAAGGTACGCGGGATCCTTCGTCTCGCGGTACATCATCGTGTAGCCGTATATGGCCCAGCTCTGTCCCCGGCTCCATGCGGTGCGGCAGGAAAGGCCCTGCCCGCGCCGGATCTCCTGCACCGAGCCGACGAAGCCTGGACGCTGGTCGTAGTTCAGGACGTGGTACGTGCCGCCGTCATCGCGGAAGTGGTTCGCCATCGTCTTTGTCGCGTGGCTTCGCGCGATCTTGTCGAAGCGCGGATTCCCCGATTTCCTCGATGCGAACTCAAGGAGCTCAAGATTCATCAGGTTGTCGGGTATGACGAGGAAGTCCTTCTTCTCGCCTATGCGTCCCCAGCTGCGGATGAGTCCAAGAGACGGCTCGTAGCGGCGGGTGAGCGTGTCGGCGGTCTTGCACAGGATGGCATCATACCTGTCGGTATTCAGGAGCCTACGCGCATTGCCGAACGAGCAGTAGGTGATGAATCCGATGTCGTGGTTGGTGTCGGCGGTCTGGTTCGGGGCCAGGCGCTCCGTCCAGAATATGGCGCGGTCGCGGATGGCAGTGTCGCCAGTCGCCTCGTAGAGATACCAGAGAGTTCCCGGGAAATGCCCGGAAGTCCACCAGTAGATGGAGCGCATGTCCAGCTTGCCGGTCGCCCGCTTGAAGCCGTGCGGGAACTGAAGCCGCGAGGACTCCCTACCTTCGTGCAGGTCTTTCTCGCTCACGGCCAACGGCGTTGCCGCCGCGTCGAGCGCACGGTAGTGCGCGGCGGATTTCGCGAATACATCGGGGAGCCTTGCCTTGAGTTCCGTTTCATGTGGCGTCAGGATGGCCGCCACCATCAATGTCAACGTAAGTGTCATTTTAGTCCAATCCTTTCATTGCCTGGAATTATACACTAAAATGGGGTGAATTGCGTCCGTCGATAGAATTTGCGTGGGAATCTGGCTTCACTGTCTCCCATGTCATACAAGCTCGGCGAGTATGGCGTCGCACACCTCCGCGCCGCGTTCGGTGAGCCGGTACGTGGGCGATCCCGTGCGCGAGGGTTCGGCTGAGAGCAGACCTTCGGAGGCGAATCTGTCGAGCGTGGAAACCCAGTGCGGCACACGGGAGGCGAGTTCGGGGAACTCGTCGGCTGCCGTTGCGGGGTTGAGGCCTTCCTTCAGGAGGCGAAGCCGGAATATCACGCGGGAGACGGCGTTGCCTTCCCTGCTACATGCGCCATCGCCGATCCCGACGTAGTCCTCGCCGCGCCATGTCGCAAGGTTGTGGCGGCATTCCATGCCGGGCTTCGCGAAGCTTGATATCTCATAGCGTTCGAGTCCTGCGCGTCCAAGGGTCCTCTGCGCCTCGTCGAGCTCGGCAAGAGCCTCGTCGTCGGTTGGCAATGTCACGCGCCCCGCCTCGACGTCCGCCGCAAGCAGGGTGCCGGGCTCGAGAATGAGCGTGTAGACGCTGCAGTGGTCGGGATCGAGGGATGCGGCGGCCTCGACGGTGCGCCCCCAGGCGTCGGATATGCCGCCGGCGTCCCGCTTGCCGGGCCAGCCGCATATCAGGTCTATGCCGGCGTTGCGGAACCCGGCCTCGCGCACCATGCGCCACGCATCGACGGCCTGCGATGCCGTGTGCGGACGCCCCATCTCGCGCAGCGTGGGGTCGTCAAGGCTCTGCACGCCCATCGATATGCGGTTCACGCCGCCTTCCATGAGCCGCCTTAGCGTGTCGGGCGATGCGTCCGCAGGATTCAGCTCAACCGTGAACTCAAAGCCTTTGCCAAGTGTCCCGGCGCAGCGGATCACGTCAAACATCGGCTCGAGGTTGCACAGGGCAGGCGTGCCTCCGCCGAAATACAGGGTAGAGATGGGGACGCCGGCCTTTCTTGCCAGCAGGGCCTCAAGCCCATTGGCGACATCCGTGACGTAGGCATCGCGCTCGCGGATGCTTCGCCCAACATGCGAGTGCAGTGCGCAATAGGCGCACTTGCTGCGGCAGAACGGGAAGTGGACGTATACGTTCACTGCGCATCGGAGGGCGCGGGGGGAGCCTCTGCCGCCTTGGACTGGGCTTCCTCCTCGGAAGAGACCTCTCCGAGCGTCTTAGTGCCGGAAAGCAGCGCCACCACTTCGGTCTGCACGTCCGCAAGGTTCTCGAGGCGTATGCGCGGGTCGAGGACGATGAACGATTCGCCCGTGCGGCGATGCTCGTAGATGCGGATGATGGTGCCGTCCCCCTGCACCTTCGCGTCGCGCTCCACGAGCATCTTCGACCTTTCGAGCATGACGGCAAGCACGTACACCACGTTCTTCATTGCCGGGTCGTCGAGCGATATGAGGTGCCGCAGCAGTTCGTCCGCCGTTTCCTTCTTAAGAGGCTCCTTCTTGTCCGCCGGAGGCGGCGCGGAGTATATGCCTTCCCACGAGCTGAACGGCTCCCATGTGCGCGGGGCGGTCTTCCAGCATTCCGGATGGCAGTCGAGCCGTTCGTAGCCATCGTTCTGCTCATGCAGTACGCTTATCACCGGGGCCCTGTCCACGAGCGGATTCCCGCAGATGGAGCAGACGTGCCCGCGGCTTCTTATGTTCCATTCCTGTGACATGGCGCAGATTATACCACATCGTCAGGATAGAGGCTGATGCGCCTCTTGGCGTATGCGGCGAGCGGACGGCTCCACTCGCCGGGCACGAACGATTTGCCGCCCATCAGCTTCGCGAGCCAATCCTCCCGCGCACCCTCCGAAAGCCGCTTCGGCCAACGCCTCCCTATCGCCGAAAGGAGCGTCATGCCTCCGGCGACGGGACGGTATCGGCGGACATTCCCAACCGACAGCAGAATCCCGTTGGCCGTTGCCCACCGGTATTCGCGCATCGCCACGCCATATTCGCGCATCCTAGCCTCCGTATCGCCAATCAGCTTCTGGGGGTCGATCCATTTCGCACCGAGTACGCGGAACGCGAGATTGCCGCCGCGATCCGTGTCGAGCGCGGGGAATGCCTCGGTGAACACGGTAAGCGGGTACATTACCGCCGCATCCCAGCTCTTTATTCCGGGCGAAGGCGGGAGGAATCCGGGCCAGGGTGCGCGTACCGCATGGCTCCAGCCCCGCATCCTCACGACCGACAGTTTTAACCTGGGAATCTCGTTGGCAAGATAGCGGGCCTCCTCGCCTATCGTCATGCCATGGCAGAGCGGAAGCTCCGCAGGGCATACGAAACTCAGGTTGTCCGGGGATGGCATGGGACCATCCACGATTCCGCCGAGCGGTATCGGGCGGTCGAGCACGACTACCTCGATGTCGCGTTCTGCCGCCGCTTCCATCACGAGCCTGAGCGTGGCGAGGTACGTGTAGCACCTCACGCCGATATCCTGCAGGTCTATGACGATGCGCTCGATGCCATGTAGCATGTCGGCGGTGGGCTTCCGCGTATTGCCGTACAGCGAGAATACCGGTATGCGGAAGCGGGGATGCCTGAGGGTGCTGGTCCTTTCGCCCGGTGCGGCGAGTCCGAAGTAGCCATGCTCTGCGGAGAATATCGACTTGAACTGTTTCGGGCATCTTTCCCGCAGCATGTCGCAAAGGGGCGAGATCTGCTGAGAGAGAAGCCCGAACGGCTTTCTGTCGCCCAGTCTGGCCATCAGCGACCTGTAATTGACGTAAGGCTGTTCCATGGGGCGGGGATTATACACGATTACGGCCGCATGCGCGGCTCACTTCGTTCAGATGTAGTCGCTGAAGCAGTCGGGTAGCGGAGCCTCGAAGATTGCCTGCCTGCGGCTGACCGGGTGCCTCAGCTCAAGCCGCCATGCGTGGAGCATCTGCCGCTCCGGCGGTGGATGCAGTCCACTGTCCGCCGCCTTCCGTCCGTAAGTCTCATCGCCGACGATCGGGCATCCAAGTGACGCCATATGCACCCTTATCTGGTGCGTACGTCCTGTGAGGATGTCGCACTCTACGAGAGAGAGCGCTTCGTGCCGCGACCGGATCCCAGCCCCTGTCGGCTTGCTGGCCGTCGACAGGGTCTTGTAGTCGGTGATCGCAAGCTTGCCGCCATCGGTTCGTATCGCCATCCTTTTCCTGTCCACCTTGTGGCGTCCGATGAAGTTCTCGATGCGTCCTTCGGACGGGGACGGGCGCCCATGCACGATCGCAAGATAGGTCTTGCGCATGTTCGTGTGCGTCGCGAAATCCCTTGCAAGCGCATCCATCGCAATCTGCGACTTCGCCACGACCATCACGCCGGACGTATCCTGGTCGAGCCTGTGCACGATGCCGGGACGTGCCACGCCGCCTATCCCGTTGAGGTTCGGGCAGTGGTGCAGGATGGCGTTGACGAGCGTTCCCGTGAAGTGCCCCGGCGCCGGGTGCACGACAAGCCCGGCTGGCTTGTCTATCACGAGTATGTCGTCGTCTTCGAACAGGATGTTCAGGGGGATGTCCTCCGGCAAGGGCACGGCGGGCACGGGAGGCGGGACCGTGACATCGAAGTCGTCGCTCGCTTCGACCCTTGCGCCCGGCTTGAGCACGACGGCGCCGTTCACCCTGACGAACCCGGATTCGATCAGCCCCTTTATGCGCGAACGCGAGAAATCGGGGTGAAGGGCTGTAAGCCTTATGTCAAGACGCTCGCTCACCAGAACTGCCATGCGCCCCTGTGTATCACGAAAGCCGCCAGCACGAGGTTCGTCGTGACATGTGCGGCAATTGCGGACTTGAGTCCGAAGCGTATCGCGAGAAGGCCATACGCCACACCGGTTATCGCGGCGGCGATCGGACGGTTGTGCTCCAGCGTGAAGAGCAGCACCGTCCAGAGGAACGCCGACATGTCGAACCGCGAGAGCGGCACCGACCGTATGTCGCGGGCAATGAGCCGCCGGTACAGGAAAGACCTGAAGAACACCTCTTCTACCGGCGCGATTACGAATGAGCTGCCGATAAGCCTTGCGATCGTCAGCGGCCAGCCGCATACGCCAGGATCGTAAGGCGACGGGACCTGCGTATCAGGCTCGGCAAACGGCCAGGAGGGCAATGCCGTCCATAGCGCGAATACCGCCAGCCCGACGAGAATGCCGATTGAAACGTGTAAGATCGCCTCGCCGCGAAGACCATGCCTCTCTCCTGGTCGCGGCTCATTGGTGGACGGATTGCCGAACACAAGGCACACGATGCCAATGAGAAGCGTCGCCGCAGTCCTCACCGCATAGGAGGAGGCAGTGGGCGGCAAGATGGCCATAAGCCCCATCCACGCCGCAAAGGGCATGACGTAAGGCAGCGATGTCTTCCAGTATCTGTCCACGCCCCGCATTATACCATTTTGCGGGTATGATATAATTGGGCAATGTGTTTTTGACAATCCTGTGACTTATGACAAGCATCAGCAAGCTGCTGTTCGGGGCCGCCGAGCCGAATGACCATTTGCGGTACGCGAGACATGTGCACCGCAAGCCCATTGTGGTGTGGAACGTTACGCCAAGGTGCAACCTTTCGTGCTCGCACTGCTACGCCTCCGATCATGCGGGGTCGGATCTGGCGCTGAACGGAGACGAGGCAAGGGCAGTAATGGACGATCTCGCCGGATGGGGCGTGCCCGTGCTGCTGTTCTCTGGCGGCGAACCGTTCTGCCGCGAAGACATACGTGAACTCTCCGAATACGCGAAGTCAAGCGGGCTTAGGGTGACGTTCTCCACAAACGGCACGCTGATCGACGACGACACCGCCGACTGGCTTGCGTCTTTCGGCACCGGATACGTGGGCATCTCGATAGATGGCACGGAGAAGATGCATGACGACTTTCGGCGCAAGGCCGGGGCCTACGCATCAAGCCTTGCTGCGGTGCGCCGTCTCGTGTCGCGAGGTGTGAAGGTCGGGTTCCGCGTCACCATGACACGCAGGAACGTGGCGGCAATCCCATCGATATTTGGGCTGATGCGGGCGGAAGGCGTGCCACGCGTGTGCTTCTACCACCTTGTGTACACGGGCAGGGGAAATTCGCTCATTGCGGACGACCTTGCGCCCGACGAGCGCATGCGGGCGATCGATGCGATCATCGCGGAGACGGAGCGGGCGCATTCCGATGGCTTCCGGATGGAGGTGCTTACCGTGGACAACCACTGTGACGGGCCTTACCTGTACATGAAGCGTCCATCGGAAGAGAGGCTTCGGCTTCTTGAGCTGAACGGCGGCAATTCGAGCGGGCAGGGAATAGCCTGCATTTCGTGGGACGGCACTGTGTTCCCAGACCAGTTCTGGCGGAACCGTCCTGTCGGGAACGTCCGGGAAAGACCTTTTTCGCAGATATGGGGCAATCCGCCTGAGGGTTCACTGCTCGATCTCCTGCGCAGGAAGAAGGAATTCGTGCGTGGCCGGTGCAGGACGTGCCGGTGGCTCGGCGTGTGCGGCGGCAACTTCCGCGCAAGGGGCGAGGCCGCAACCGGCGACATTTGGGGCGAGGACCCGAGCTGCTATCTGCGGTAGGCAATGCAGTGTGGTATAATACGCGGAAATCGTTTTTGAGGGAGACATAGATGAAGAAGATGCTTTCGGCCAACGAGGCGGTTGCATGCGGCGCCGCAAATGCTGGATGTGTGGTGGCGAGTGCGTATCCGGGTACGCCATCCACGGAGATACTTGAGA
The DNA here is from genome assembly GCA_963626295.1 of Clostridium sp. CAG:138. Taxonomy (GTDB): domain Bacteria; phylum Verrucomicrobiota; class Kiritimatiellia; order RFP12; family UBA1067; genus UBA1731. The sequence continues at coordinate 1,007 of CAVFWS010000073.1, read as the reverse complement.
ACATCGCGAAGTTCAAGGATACGGTGAAGTGCGAATGGGCGGTGAACGAAAAGGTCGCCATAGAGACCGCGGTAGGCGCCTCCATCGCCGGGGCCAGGTCGCTCACGGCAATGAAGCACGTCGGGCTTAACGTGGCCATGGATCCGCTGATGACGTTCACTTACGTGGGCGCGACCGGCGGCATGGTCGTTTGCGTGGCCGACGATCCGGGGATGCATTCGTCCCAGAACGAGCAGGATAACCGCAACCTCGCCAAGTTCGCCCGTGCGCCGATGCTTGAGCCTTCAGACTCGCAGGAAGCGTACGACATGGCGCAGGCGGCGTTCGAGATATCCGAGAAGTACGAGGTCCCGTGCTTCCTGCGCCTTACGACGCGCACGTCCCACTCGTCTTCGCTCGTCGATCTCGGGGACTTCAAGCCCGCGCCGCATCCGCTCATCCCGTACAGGAAGGACATCTCCAAGACGATCCCGGTCCCGATGTTCGCCCGCGGCCACCGTCTCAAGGCGCAGAAGCGCACCGAGGCAATGTCCCGGGCGGCTTCGGCATCGTGCTTCAATCGCGTCGAGAAGGGGCTCACGTCCCTTGGGATCGTCACCTCCGGCGTGTCGTACCAGTATGTGAAGGAGGTATTCCCCGAATTCTCGGTGCTTAAGCTCGGCTGGACAAACCCGTTGCCGAGAGATCTCATAGCGGAATTCGCCAAGGGCGTAGACCGTCTGCTTGTGGTAGAGGAGCTGGATCCTTTCCTTGAGGAACAGATCCGAGCGATGGGCATCAAGGTCGTCGAGCACGAGACGGAGATGAACATGCTGGAACTCAACCCGGATCGTGTGCGGGCGCTGCGCCACGAGGTCCTTGGCGACGTTCCCGCCCCTCGTCCGCCCGAGCCGCCGAAGGAGGCGCTGCCGACGCGTCCGCCCGTGCTTTGCGCCGGTTGCGGGCACCGTGGCGTGTTCTATGTGCCGAACAAGCTCAAGGCCACGGTCACCGGCGATATCGGATGC